>JACCYW010000236.1 GCA_013696275.1 Chloroflexota bacterium
GTCGACTCGGCGAGCGATCGGCCGGCGACGTCGATGCATCGAGCCGGATCACCCGGAATGCCTCTGCGTGCGAGGTTCTCGCGCTTCATCGCCGATGGCTGAGCGTGAAGTCCTCCTTCAGGCGGCCCTCCTGCGGGCAGGACATCGATGTACCGCGAGAACCGCCCATGAGGGAGTACTCCGGTGGACTTGGCGCGGTACATCGAGATGCACGACCTCACAGGAGCACGGGAGGGCTCGCTCCGGCCCGAAAAGGCGCCTGCGAGCAGCGTTCAGGACTCCGATGGTCAGCTCAGCGGCCGTGGCACTTCTTGAACTTGGCGCCGCTGCCGCACCAGCACGGATCGTTGCGGCCGAGCTTGGGCGCGCCAGCGGGCTGGGCCGGTCCATCGACCGTTTCGGTCCCGCGCTGGAGTCGCACCGTGCCGGGCATCGCCGCGCTGGTCACGCCACCCACAGCCGCCGCTACTCGATCCGGAGCAAGCACTCGCGCCGGACTAGCGCCGCCAGCGGCGCCAGCGGAACCAGCGGCTACCGGACCTCCGTTGCTCGCGGATAGGGCCCGGATCTGTTCCCCGGTCGGAGCAGGCATCGGCTCGGCTTCCGGGGAAGGGGCAGCCTGGCGCTGCACATTGACCCGGAAGACCGTCGTCGCCACACCGTGGCGGATGAACCCGCGCAACTCATCCCAGAGCTTGAACGCCTCGCGCTTGAACTCGTTGAGCGGATCGGTGCCACCGTATCCGCGCAGCCCGACCCCACGCCGGAAGTCATCCAGCTCGGTGAGGTGCTCGACCCACAGCGAATCGATGGTCCGCAGCAGGACCAGGCGCTCGACCATCGCCCAGGTCTGGTCGCCATGCTCCTGCTCGCGGGCGGCCAGCGTCTCGTCGACCCCTGCTCGAAGGTTCTCCAGGATGGCGTCGCGGTTACCCAGTTCGGCCAGGCCTTCTTCGTCGAGGCCTTCACTCACCAGGTTCAGGGCGGCGATGGACCGAGCCAGGCCGTCCAGGTCCCAGTCGTCGACCACCGGACCCAGATGCGTGTCGACCAGCATCTCCAGATCCTGGTCCAGGAAATCGCGGACGGTCTCGGTCAGATCCTCGTTGTGGAGTACCTTGTCGCGCTCCGCATAGATGGTCTCGCGCTGCTTGTTGATGACGTCGTCGTATTCGACGACTCGCTTGCGGATATCGAAGTTGTAGCCTTCGACGCGCGATTGGGCATTCTCGATGGTCTTGGAGACCAGGCGGGACTCGATGGCGACGTCGCCTTCCAGGCCCATCCGCTCCATCAGACCGGCCACCCGGTCCGAAGCGAAGCGCTTCATCAAGGTGTCTTCCAAGGACAGGTAGAAGCGCGATGAGCCAGGATCGCCCTGCCGGCCGGCGCGGCCGCGCAACTGGTTATCGATGCGCCGCGCGTCATGCCGCTCGGTCCCGATGATGTGGAGGCCACCGGCGGCGACCACGCGCTCGTGATCCGAGTCGCACTCCGTCTTGGCTTCGGCCAGGGCCGCCTGGTAGACCTCAGGCGGGGCTTCCGCCGGGTTGATGCCCTGTCGGTGCAGCTCTTGGGAGGCGATGCCGGCCGGATTGCCGCCGAGCATGATGTCGGTACCGCGGCCGGCCATGTTGGTCGAGATGGTGACCGCCGAGGAACGTCCGGCCTGGGCCACGATGGGTGCTTCCTTCTCGTGGAATTTGGCGTTGAGGATCTCGTGCTTGATGCCACGGCGCTTGAGCATCTCGCCCAGGATCTCACTCTTCTCCACCGATACCGTGCCCACCAGGACAGGCCGGCCGCCATCGCGCATCTCGACGATCTCATCGATGAGTGCCTCGAACTTGGCGTTCTCGGTGCGGAAGACCAGGTCGGCCTCATCGGCCCGGACCATCGGGCGGTGGGTCGGGATGGCCACCACTTCCAGGCCGTAGATCTTGAAGAACTCCTCCTGCTCGGTGAGCGCGGTGCCGGTCATCCCGGACAGCTTGTGGTAGAGCCGGAAGTAGTTCTGGAAGGTGATCGTGGCGAGGGTCACCGATTCGCGCTGGACGCGCAGTCCCTCCTTGGCCTCGACCGCCTGGTGCAGACCCTCCGACCAGCGACGGCCGGGCATCTGACGGCCGGTGAACTCATCGACGATGACGATCTCGCCGTCCTTGCTGACGATGTACTGGTCGTCGCGCTTGTACAGCGCGTGAGCGCGGAGTGCCTGTTCGAAGTGACGAGCCAGCCGGGGATCGGCGTCGTACAGGTTGTCGATACCGAGCAGGCGTTCGATCTTGTCGACGCCGTCTTCCGTCGGCGAGACGGCATGATCCTTGAGATCGATGAAGTAGTCGCCGCCTTCCTCCGCCCCGGCATCACGGGGCTTGAGACGCGGCACCAGCCGGGCGAAGGTGTAGTAGAGGTCCTCCGATTCGGCCGCCTGGCCGCTGATGATGAGCGGGGTGCGCGCCTCGTCGATGAGGATATTGTCGACCTCATCCACGATGGCGAAGTAGCGTTCACGCTGGACGCGCTGATCGAGCTCGGTGACCATGTTGTCGCGCAGGTAATCGAAGCCGAACTCGTTGTTCGTGCCGTAGGTGATATCGGCCGCATACGCCTCGCGCCGGGAGACCGGCCGCAGATGAAGCAGCCGCTCATCGCTCGGCCGGTGGTCGGGATCGAACAGGAAGGCCGAATCGTGCTGGATCACGCCCACGCTGAGGCCCAGGCCGTGGAACACCGGACCCATCCACTGCGGGTCTCGCTTGGCCAGGTAGTCGTTGACGGTCACGATGTGCACACCCCGGCCGGACATCGCGTTGAGGGCGGCGGCCAGCGTGGGCAGGATGGTCTTGCCCTCGCCGGTCTTCATCTCCACGATGCGACCCTGGTGCAGGACCATGCCGCCCAGCAACTGGACATCGAAGTGGCGCATCGATAGGCGGCGCCAGCTCACCTCGCGGGCAGCGGCGAAGACCTCCGGCAGGGCGTCGTCAAGGAGGGATCGAAGGGCCGCCAGATCGTCCGTCTCGCGGGCTCGCCGCAGTTGGCGACGGCGCTCCGGTTCTGTCGTGTCGAGCTCCTCCGGCGTCGGCTCGCTGGCCGCGGCCTCGGCTCGGATGTGGTCCCGCAGCTCGACCATCTCGGCCAGGATGTCCTCTTCGGACAGGCCCTGGTAGTGCTCCTCGAGCGCATTGATGCGCTCGACCATCGGTCGCAGGGGGGCGAGGTGGGACTCATTGGAACCGCCGACGAGGCGGGAGAGGAGATTGCGCATTGATCCGAGCAAGTATAGGCGGGGGCCCGTAACGGACCGCCCGGGCTAGCCCCAGAAGCCGGTGCCGTAGCCCAGCAGGAGGATGACGAAGGTGAGCCCGGCCAGTCCCAGGAAGAAGAGCGCGCCCATCAGCGGGCTGGTGACCTGTGCCTCGGGATTGGCCAACTCAGCCGGTCGCCAGCGCCGCGACCGGAGGCGCAGTCGCCAATCGCGCGGCTCCGGCTGGCCTGGTTCCAAGCCATCGGGCGTGGGTCGGTAGAGCTTCAGACTCATCGCGCCGAGCTTACACCGCCCGTAGCAGGGTACCGCCCTCGCCCTCGTCCACCTCCTCGGCAGCCTCCTCTTCCGCCCACAGCATCATCTCCTGGACCAGGTTCATCTCCGAAGTGAACAGCGCACCGACCGATTCGCCGCCGTGTATCCGGCGGATGGCCTCGCCGATGAGCGGCGCCACCGAGAGGACCTTGAGCTTGTCGGCATGCTTGGCCGCCGTGAGCGGGATGGTGTCGGTGATGACGACCTCGACCAAGGGCGACTCGCGGATGCGCTCGACCGAAGGATCGGACAGGACCCCGTGGGTGGCGCAGGCGTAGATCTCGGTGACGCCCATGCCCTCCAACGCGCGCACCATCTCCAGCAGCGTGCCCGCGGTGACGATCTCGTCGTCGACGATGATGGCCTGTCGGCCGCGCACCTCGCCGATGACGTTGAGCAGCTCGGCGTGGTCGGAGTTGCCGATGCGTCGCTTCTCGATGATCGCCAGCGGCGCGTCCAGTAGCTCGGCGAAGGCTCGGGCGCGCTTGGCGAAGCCAAGATCGGTCACCACTACCGCCTCCGTCAGCCGCTTCTGGATGAAGTAGTTGCTGAGCAGGTGGACCGCCGTCAGCTCATCGACCGGGATGTTGAAGAAACCCTGGATCTGGCCCTGGTGGAGGTCTACGGTCAGCACCCGATCAGCGCCGGCGACGCTGATCATGTCGGCTATCAGGCGCGCTGTGATGGGCACGCGTGGCTGGTCCTTCTTGTCCGATCGTCCGTACGCGTAATAGGGCACGACCGCCGTGATGCGTCCTGCGCTGGCACGTTTGAAGGCGTCGATCATGATGAGCAGCTCCATGATCGACTTCTGCACCGGCGAGCAGGTCGGCTGGATCAGGAAGACATCGCGCTCCCGGACGTTGTCCAGGATCTTGACGAAGATGTTCTCGTTGGCGAACTCGAACACCTCGCACCGGCCCAGCTCGGTGCCCAGGTAGCGCGCGATCATGCGGGCGAGCGCCGGATTGGCGTTGCCCGAGTAGAGAGTGACCCGCTCTGTGGCCGGCTCTCCGGCACCGAAGGCGTTCACGGCTCGCCCTCGTTCTCCTCTCGCCTTGTCGCGCATCCTCAGACGGCAGAGCCGTCGCTGGGTCCGGGCGCGCCATTGTCGTCCATCGAGCGCTGCTCTGCCAGGCCCATCCGGAAGACGGCGATGCCGGCCACATCATCACCCTCGTTGAGGCGCATCACGATGATGCCGCGGGCGGCGCTACTCTGGCGGCTCACACTCTTGACGTCAGTGCGCACCACCTGACCGGCCGAACTGATCAGCAGCAGCTCATCATCCTGTTCCGAGACCAGTTCGACCGCCGCCACCGGGCCGGTCTTGGCACCTTCCAGCGGGATGAGCCGGACGCCCTGGCTGCCGCGGTGCTTGCGCCGGAACTCCGAGAGCTTGACGCGCTTGCCCCGGCCGGTCTCGGTCAGTACCAGGATGTCGTCGTTGACGCCCACGATACCCATGCCCACCACGCGATCGCCCTGGCGCGCCAAGCGGATGCCGATGACGCCCGCCGCATCCCGGCCCATCGCCCGCACCTCCGACTCGGCGAAGCGCCCGATACGCCCGAGCGCCGTGGCCAGCACCAGGTCGTCATCACCGGACGAGACGCCGACCCACGCCAGCGCGTCCTCGGGGGCCACCGTGATGGCCCGGATGCCGGTGCTTCGCACCCGCTCGAACTGCTCGATGGGCGTCTTCTTGACGATGCCCCGGACGGTCGCCATGACCAGGTTGTGGCCCTTCTCGAAGTCGGGCGTGGTGATCACGGCGAGGACCCGCTCGCCCGATTCGACCTGGACGCCTTCGAGGTTGATGATGGGGATGCCCTTGGCCTGGCGGCTGGCATCCGGGACGGCGTGGACCTTGGCCGAGAAGACGCGCCCGCGATCGGTGAAGAAGAGCGCCCAATCGTGCGTGTTGGCGACCAGCAGGTGAGCGAGGGCGTCCTCCTCCACGGTCCGTGCGCCGATGATGCCCTTGCCGCCGCGGCCCTGCCGGCGGTACGTGGCAAGGGGCTGGCGCTTGATGTAGCCGCGCCCCGAAACGGTGACCACGACATCCTCATCCGCGATGAGGTCCTCGTCCGACAACTCGCGGTCGGCGCTGTGCTGGATGCGCGTACGGCGCGCGCCGGCGTAACGCCGCTCCAGGTCACCCAGCTCGTCGCGGATGATGGTCAGCACGCGCGCCGGGTTGGCCAGGATGTCCTCCAGCTCGGCGATGAGCTTGATGACGGCCAGATATTCGTCCTCTATCCGTTTCCGTTCCAGGGCCGCCAATCGCCGCAGCTGCATCTCCAGGATGGCGTTGGCCTGGATCTCCGATAGGTCGAAACGCGCGATGAGGGCCGATCGCGCCGCTTCGACATCGGCTGACTCGCGGATGGTCCGGATGACCGCATCCAGGTTGTCGAGGGCGACCTTGAGGCCCTCCAGGATGTGCGCCCGATCGCGCGCCCTGGCCAGATCGAACTCGGTGCGGCGCCGGACGATCTCGCGCCGCCAGTCGATGTGGTGCTGGAGGATGGCCTTGAGTGGCAGTGTCTGGGGCTGTCCATCGACCAGCGCGACCACGTTGGCATTGAAGGCAAGCTTCAGAGCCGTGTGCTTGAAGAGGTTGTTGAGAACCTTGTGCGGGCTCGCATCACGCTTGCACTCGATGACGATGCGCATGCCATCTCGGTCGGACTCGTCGCGCAGATCAGCGATGCCGTCGATGCGGCTACCACGCACCAGATCGGCGATCTTCTCCAGCAGAGTGGCCTTGTTGACCTGGTAGGGCAGTTGCGTGACGATGATGGCCGTGCGCCCGTTGCGGGTCTCCTCGAAGGCTGCCTGGGCCTGCATGATGACCCGGCCGCGGCCATGCGCGTACATGTCGCGGATGGCATCGATCTCTTCCCACTGCCCGGTGAAGGGGTTGCGCCGGCGGTCGTAACGGAAGATGGTCGCACCGGTCGGGAAGTCCGGTCCGAGCACGTGTTCGCAGAGCTGATCGTTGGTCAACTCGGGATCTTCGATGAGCGCCTGGGTGGCCCGCACGATCTCGCCCAGGTGGTGGGGCGGGATGTTGGTGGCCATCCCGACGGCGATGCCGGACGAACCGTTGACGAGCAGCTCGGGCAGCTTGGCCGGCAGCACCGATGGCTGCATCCGGGTGCCGTCGTAGTTCTCGACGAAGTCGACCGTCTCCTTCTCGATGTCGGCAAGCAGCTCGGCCGCGATGGCCGTCATGCGCGCTTCCGTATAGCGCATCGCAGCGGGCGGGTCACCATCGACCGAACCGAAGTTGCCCTGACCATCCACGAGCGGGTAACGCATCGAGAAGTCCTGGGCCAGCCTGACAAGGGCGTCGTATAGGGCCACGTCGCCATGGGGGTGGTACTTACCCATCACCTCGCCGACGATGGCGGCGCACTTGCGATAGGAAGCGTTCGCGCTGAGGCTCATCTCGTTCATCGTGTAGAGGATCCGTCGGTGCACCGGCTTCA
>JACCYW010000389.1 GCA_013696275.1 Chloroflexota bacterium
AAAGGGCACCATCAGTGAACGCCGACGGGCTGGGAGCGGGTCTTAGCGTCGAGATCTCGCCTCTGGCACCGTTGGGCCGAATGGACGCCAGCCGTTCCCGGCGAACTCCCGGCTGGCTGGGACCAGCCCGGCGGAGTAAAGCGGACCGTGTGCCCCTCCTTGTTCACTGATCGTGAGCGTCTGGAGGTTTGCGCCAAGCTGGCGGCCCTGCGGCTGGCTGGTCGGGGCGGCGGGATTCGAACCCGCAACCTCGTACTCCCAAAGCACGTGCGCTACCGTTGCGCTACGCCCCGACGTTGATCCACGCTCAGGAACCGCACATGCTTCCGGTTCCCAGGCCTGATGATGGAACTATGGCGCTCGACTAGCTGTGCTGGTGCCGTTCCTACGTTCCACCAGCATGGAGAACTGTAACCAAGCTAGATGACAACGACACAGACGCGACGGTGCTACGCATGGAGAGCGGCGCCGAACGTCACGCGGCCCTTCGATCAGCCGGCATCTCTGCCTTCGGACCGCCATATAGAGGAGTCGGCGACGCCAGCACCGCGACACCGTCGGCAGGTCCATCGTCCTGTCGTCGCCAGCCCTTCTCGGGATGCGCGCACCAGCTGATAGCCACGCTCGGAGACGCGCATACTCCACCAATCACCAAGGGAGGCATGGCAGCCCTCCCATGCAGCGCGGCATTCCGTACGGTCGCCCGATATCTTCGCGCAGGGACGGGGGCTGCCGTCCGGGCTGGCGCTTGACGCGCCGAGAAGGAGACTGTCCATGCCCAGTTCATCACGTTCTTCTCGTACACGGCCGAGTCCGCCAAGGCGATGGTCGAACGGCCCAGCGACCGATCGGCCGCCGGGAAGGCGCTCATCGAATCGCTGGGCGGGACGCAAGAGGCCTTCTTCTGGATGCACGGGCAGCACGACGGCTTCCTGATCTCGGAGCTGCCCGACGGCGTGACAGCCGCGGCGCTGGCGGCAGCGGTCGGTGCGACAGGAGCCGTGGGCCGACTCGAGACGCACCAGATCTTCGACCAGGACGAACAGGCGGCCATCGTCAAGCAGGCCGACACCGCCCGCAGGGCCTACAAGCCGCCGACCGCCTGATCCAGGGGACGCCATCCGTCTCTTGCCGAGCCGGCCTGAGCCGCCGGGTGGTTGGTCGAGGAAGGTGACCTGCGCGAGACGCTGATGCTGCGCATGAAGCGTCGCCGTCCGTCGGACGAACCCCTTCGGTACTCCGGGACGGCGACCTGCGGGCGATGCTGGAGGCGCGCGAGCGCGATAAGAGTCTGGCCGGTCGCAGGGATGAAGCCATCGTCCGTTGCTTCATCGATACCGGCGCGCGCCGGGCGGACACCTCGACATCGGGCATGCGCGTCATCCGATGGCCAACTACTACGATACCGACTCGGCCTCGGCAGATGATCGGCGGCGTCGGCTCGCCGAGCGCACGCTGAAAAGCTCGTGTGATGACCTGGGCATCGGCGACTCGCTCCGTCCGAAGCTCCGTTGATGCACCGAAGTGGACGCCATCGACCGTGCCATCATCGCCCGCTGAGGGTCGCGCTTAAGCTACTGCCTCACGATCCACGCTCACGGATCGTGGAGGGTCTCCCTACCACGACCAGAACGTCATCTGGCTCCGCGCCACCGGCCGCACTGTCGGAGCTTCCCCATCCGTCCACGAGATGGCGCACATCGCCATCCGGGCCGGGCCCGGGACCGGCGTGGTCACCATCGGAGTGGGTCCATCAGGGCGGGATCGGACCCCGGCGGCGGGCCATGACAGGCGCTATCCCCGGAATCGGTGAACACGTCACCCGCGACCGGCACGAACTCCCATGAGTAAGCGCCGTCCTCGAGGGTCAGGCGGAGGACGCCGTGCGACGTGTTATCCCGGAACCTGCTGTTCGGGGCGTAAGGCCTCTGGATCCCGTAGTGCGGTGCACCACCGGTGCCGACGATGAACTGACGGACACCATGGGCGGCGTCCGGTGTGCCGTCCGGCTCGGCCAGGCCGAACCGCTCGTAGATGTGGTCGTGGCCGTTGACCACGACGTCAGCGCCCTCTCTATAGAGCGCGCGCAGCATCGGTGACGCAGCTCCCCGTGAGCTACCGTGAGGCCCGCTACTCCAACGCGGGCGATGCCAGACGGCCAGCACGCAGCGGCGCGGGTGCTCCTCAAGGTCTCGTTCCAGCCAGCGGCGTTGGCGCGACTCCGAGTCGCAGCCGCCGACGGCGTCGCAATCGCTAACGAGAGCGTAGACGCGCCAGGTTCCCGCATCGAAAGCGTAGTAGCCCTTGCCGGCAGGTCCGGCACGGTCGCCAAAATACTCGAAGTAGCCGGACGCACCCGACGTGTACCAGTCGTGATTGCCCGTGACCGGACGGGTGCGCCCGCGGAATCGCCCCCACGTCGGGTCGTAGCATCGCCTGAACTGGCTCCTCGTGCCTGTCTGGTAAGCGTTGTCGCCCGCTGTCATGACCGTCCCCGGTATGCCCTCGATCAAGCGCGCTGTAGCGCCATCGGCGTGCCAACCGCAGGACGCTATGTCGCCCGCTACGAGGATGGTCGCCGGCGGGGATCCGTCTGGCGGGGGCGAGTCGGGTCGGGTCGGGCGCTGCGGCGTGCTTGAGAGCCTGGTCGCAGGATGGGCCTTCGCCGCTGATCCACTGGGCGAACCCTCCGTCGCGACTCCGGTCGGGGCCGAAGCCGCGCAGCCGACCAGGACGAGCAAAGTCAACGTCAGCAAGGCAGTCGAGCGGTCCAGCGCGCTGGCGCATCGAGTGGGTTCGGCCATCTCCTCCCCTTTGCATTGGGACCGTCTCAGCTCTGACCCGCTCACCACGATAGAGCGTGCAAGTCGTCGCGAAAACGCTCGAAACGTTAACGCGCGACCGAGGATCCGACAACCCCATGGGCGGTGGCCGATGTGATAATCAGAGCAGAGGCGCTCGGACTGGTGAAGATGTCGTGCTCGCGCCGGGACGCCCCGATGGAGGTGGGAGACATGGGCAGGGCGTCGCTCCTCGGGGTAGTGGCTATCTCACTGGTCGGGTGGTCGCTGCTGACGCCCATCGCCATCGTCCAGGCCGCGGCTCCAGGCAGGGGGGGTGCGGCCCCGGACGCGCCGGACTTCAACGGCGACGGCTACGCCGATCTGGCGGTCTCGGCGCCGAAGGACGACATAGCCGCGAAGGACGGTGGCGCCGTCCACGTCATCCTCGGCTCGTCGGCCGGGCTCACCGCGACCGGCGATCAGCTGTGGACCCAAGACAGCGCTGGCATCCTGGAGGAAGCAGAGGAGGGGGATAGGTTCGGCAAGTCCCTGGCCACGGGTGACTTCGATGCCGACGGGCACACGGACCTCGCGGTCGGCGCCTTCGAGGACGATGGTGGCGACAACGCTGGCGGCGTGAACGTCATCTATGGCTCGCCGGGAGGCTTGACGGCGGCGGACGACCAGTACTGGAGCCAGGACAGCCCGGGCATCGGCGGTACGACCGAGCCGCTCGACAAGTTCGGCTGGGCGCTGACGGGCGGCGACTTCGATGGCGACGGCTTCGAGGACCTGGCCATCTCCGCCCTCTGGGAGGGAGTGGGAGCCGTGACGAAGGCGGGATCGGTGACGGTGCTCTATGGCTCATCGACCGGCCTGCGCGCGGCTGGCGACCAGGTATGGACGCAGGATAGCCCCGGTATCGCGGAGCGGGCGGACGGGCTCGAGGACTTCGGCTGGGCCCTATCCGCGGCCGACTTCGATGGCGACGGCTTCGACGATCTGGCGGTCGGCGCGCCGTACGAGGACTATCACGACCACCGTGACGGGGGCGTGCATGTCATCTTGGGGTCGCCCGGTGGGTTGACCGCCAACGGCAGCCAATTCTGGAGCCAGGACAGTCCGGGCATCCTAAACAGGGCCTACCTGCGCGAGCAGTTCGGCCAAAGCCTGGCGGCGGGCGACTTCGATGGCGATGGGTTCGGTGATCTGGCCGTCGGCGTTTGGTTCCAAGACTTCTGCCGTATCTGTAACAACGGGGCGGCCAACGTCATATATGGCTCGGCCGACGGACTAGCCGCTGAAGGGAACCAGTTCTGGAGTCAGCGCACGCCGGGGGTTCCCGATCCATCCGACGGAGGCGACCAGTTCGGGAACGCGCTAGCCACCGGCGATTTCGATGCCGACGGCTTCACAGACCTCGCAGTCGGGGTCCCTCGAGAGGATCTGTACGACGACGACATCTTCCAGGATCGTGGCC
>JACCYW010000409.1 GCA_013696275.1 Chloroflexota bacterium
GGAGCGCGGCGGAGTCCGCTCGATGCTGAGCCAGCAACTGGCCGAACGCCACCGTATCGGCCAACTGTTGCCCGATACCCTGGGTGAACAGTCTTTGGACCAACCGGTAGGTGCCCTCCCATTCGGGGGTCGTCGTCCGGCTGGCGATGACGGTCGAGATCAGCCCCAGGTTGGCATCGATGTCGCCCTTCGGCGCTCGAACGCTGTAAGCGAAGTTGACGTACCAGGACGTGATGAAGCCGCTGCCGGCGTAGAGGAGGGCGAAGAAGACGTCCTCCTCCCAGATCCGTCCCGCTTGGGGATACTCACAGCGCAGGCGGTAGGCGTAGGCCTCAGCGGGACCGCCGAACCCGCGGGCGAACTCCTGGGCGACGACAGGCACCTGCTGGATGCCCACGAGCGAGGCGCCCTGCAGATGAGACAGCACCCAGGCATCCAGAAGTCGGCCACGAACTGCTCCGGATCGGTGACCGGCGGAACGTACGCTTTGCCCTGATAGTTGCCGCCGATGGGTGGCTCGAAGCCGAATGGTGGCTGGAACCAGATGAAGTCCTGGAGAGGCAGCCACTCGATGGTGATGCCGGTCGACGGATCGACGATGCGGGTCTCAAGTTGGGCCACGCGCGACCATTCAGGCGTCCACTGGACACCGCCACTGGCCTGCCATCCATCCGGCACGAGGAAGGTCATCGCCGTCACATTGCCGGCCGCTGGGTCCCACAAGGCCTGACGAGTGAATCGGACGGGCGTCCGAACGCCGATCCCTACCGGGCCGAAGCCCGTGTGGCCCATCGGTGTCGCGGACTGCCCGAACCCGGCTCCGGGCGAGCCAGTGCATGAGACGAGCAGGATGGACAAAGCCAGGCCGACGCCAGCGAGCTTCCCGAGACCTGACCTGCACAGGGCCGTCTGAGACACAGCCGAAGCATCGCACACGGTCATCGATCAGAACGCCAGCTCGGCGGAAGCGTTGACGGGATGCACCGATCCGCCCCGCGCTGAGCGGGCCAGACCGGTCCCATAGCTGGCAGCTGGTCGGCGGGAGTCGGAATCGCCGCTCATCTCAGCGTCTGGCAGATGCCTCGCCCGCGGTGTAGCCTATGACGCCATGACCGCTGCCCTCGGCCGGCGTTCGATGAGCGCCTGGTTCGCCACCATCTCCAGACAGAACGGCTGAGCGGCCCCTTCCGAGTCAGCGTCGACGGAAGGGGCGGGATCGACGCGTGGCGGCATCTAGCGCAGTCCTGCAGCTGCCCGCCCGCGTCGTCTCGCGTGATGGTTAGGAGATGGTCATGCCGATGCCGCATCGAACGTTCGCCCAGGTGGCGAAGCGCCGGCTCACAGGCAAGGAAGGTCGGGAGCGCATCCGGGAGGTGCACGCGCTGCTGGATGAGCTGCCCGATTACCGGAATGGTCCCTACGCCGACCTCCGAAAGTGGCTCATGTCGGAGATCGAAGACTCGCGCGTCCGCTCGAGCGCGATCCATCGTGACTCGATCGCCGTTCGTCGGGAGGGCGCCGCCCAGATCGCGCTGGTGGGACCGCCCAACGTGGGCAAGTCGTCGCTCCTCCAGGCCCTGTCGCCCATCCAGATCAAGACCGGCGACTACCCGTTCACCACTCTCCGGCCGGTCCCCGCGCTCACGCGCATCGGCGGCGTGCTGGTCCAACTGGTGGAGATCCCGGGCCTGATCGCTGGCGCCGCCGAGGACCGCGGGGGTGGCCGCGCGCTGCTCGGTGTCCTGCGCTCGACGGACGCCATCGTCTACTGCCTCAGGGCTGCCGGTGACGTGCACGAGCTCGAGGTCGTACTGGCTGAGGTCGTCGCCGCGGGCATCGACAAGCCGGCCTTCTTGGCGGCCACACGCGCCGACGAAGCAGAGGAGGGCGACCTGACGCGGCTGGCGAAGGCGTTCCCCGCCCTGGAAGTGGTGCCCGTCTCCATCCTGGACGAGGCCAGCCTTGACGACTTTCGGGCGGCAGCCTGGAGATCGACCGGTCTGGTGCGGGTCTACCTGCGCGTCGCTGGCTCGGTCGATGAGGAGCCCGTAGCGCTCCAGCCCGGAGCCACCGTGACCGACGTCGCGGACCTGGTCCACCACGAGTTGGGCGCGACGCTCAGCGGCGCTCGGGTATGGGGCTCGTCCGCTCGCTTCGATGGCCAGCGGGTCGGTCGCGAGCACGCCATCCACGATGGCGATGTGGTCGAGATCGTGCACTGAGGGGTGATGTCGACGGTCAGTCTCGGGCGAGGGTCAACCGCAGCACGATCTCGCCGTCCTCGACATCGCCGGTCGGCTCGAAGCCCAGTCGCTGGTAGAACGGCCACGGCCCGTCGTCGGCAGGCTGGTAGCCGGTCAGCAACTCCTTGGCGCCGTCTGCCCGTACCAGGTCGATGACCTGTCTCAAGGCCTGCTGGCCGTATCCGCGGCGCTGGTGCCGCTCGTCGATGAGAAGCCGCCACAGGAAATAGGGTCCGAGGATGCCCGGTCGTGGCACGACATCCCAGCTGAGCATCACGAAGCCGACCGGCTCGTCAGCGGCGTAGATCGCTCGGTACCAGGGCCGCCCTGGGGTGTCTCGGCAGCCTCCTCCAGCGACTCGGCCACCGAGGCGACGAAGCGGTCCTGACCGGGTCCTACGCGCAGCCCGATCACGGCCTCGCGGTTCTCATCGTCGATCTCGCGCAGCGTCACCGCACCTTCGGTCATCACCATCAGCGGATCAGCAGGACTCAGGCGCTTCCGACCGTTCGATCGACTGCCTGGATGTTGCGCTCTGGTGCCCAGCGGAGAGCGAGTAGGCGGTCGGCTTGATCGAGCTGTATGTCGGCTGCCACGACGCCCACAGCGCCGTAGGCGAGGCTCGTGCCGAGCGTGCCGTCGGGGGCGATGATGCAGGTCGCCGAGCCCTGGTCAGGTCCGGCCGCGTTGGACGCCGCGACGTAGACGGTGTTCTCGAGCGCGCGGCAGAGCAAGGCTTTCTCGTGATACGGGTTCGACGCGTCGCACCAGCGGACTGGCAGCGAGCCGTCGTCAGTGGTCACGAAGTGAGGGGCGAAGATGACCTGTGCACCGCCCAGGACGAGCGTACGGACGATCTCCGGGTAGCGGAATGCCTCGTGACAGATGGCTATGCCGAATGTCACGCCCGCCGCCGCGAACAGTCGGCGGCCAGTCCCCGAGATGTAGTGCGGCTCCTCTGTCGGATCGATCTGTGTCTTCGACTGCTCGCCCAGCCTCGTCCCATCCGCGCCGAACACGACTGCCAGGATCTCGCGACCCGCAGGCATCGGGCGCTCGGTTCCGACTATCGTGACGACCCGAGCTCTGCGAGCCGCTTGTGCGATCTCGCGCAGGGCATCGTCGAGCGCGTCCTTCGGGAGCTCTGGCACGACCCGGGCTTGACTGCGGTGTCCGGGAAGGCCCGTCTCGGGCAGGCCGACGATCCGGGCGTCTAGTCGACCTGCCTGCTCCACCGCTGCGACAGCCGCCGGAACGGCCTCCTCGAGGCTCGCCGTGAGGGGCGTGGAGGCAACCGCGATCCGGATAGTCGACATGCGCCGACTCTACTCGGAGTCGCGCTCCCGGCGGCGGTCGGGACGGTGGCGTCGCAGCAGAGGATGCCGCCTTTCGGGGTGTAACGTGGATGGAGAGCCGCATGACGAACAGGAGGCCCCGCCATGTCCAAGATCGCACCCTGTCTTTGGTTCGACGGTAAAGCTGAGGAAGCAGCGCAGCTCTACACCTCGCTCTTCCCGGACAGTCGGATCGACGCCGTGAATCGCTCGCCGGCCGACAATCCGAGTACGCCGCAGGGCGCGGTGCTGACCGTCGACTTCACACTCGCCGGGCAGAAGTTCATCGGCTTGAACGGCGGCCCGCAGTTCTCATTCACGGAAGCCGTGTCCTTCTCCATCGACTGCGCGGATCAGGCCGAGGTCGATCGCTACTGGGACGCGCTCATCGACGGTGGTGGCTCAGCGTCGGCGTGCGGCTGGTTGAAGGACCGGTTCGGTGTGTCGTGGCAGGTCATCCCCAAGCAGTTGCCCGAGCTGCTCAATGGTGCGGATGCCGGCGGCGCGGCCCGCGCCATGGAGGCGATGCTGCAGATGACCAAGCTCGACGTGGCGAAGCTGCAGGAAGCCTACGAGGGCGGCGCGCCAGACTGAGGTAGACGGACGGTGACGACGGTCCGCGGACTGAGGCCGTGGATCACGAACGAGTACGAGAACCGTGGCCCGCGCGCCGACGGCGAGCGCGTCCGCGGACGCCTGAGCGGTCTGGTCCGCGGTCGCGCGTAGCTTCGAGGACCGACCACTCGACGTTCGCCGGCGCGCGGCCGGTTATGGCTTCGTTGGGGATGCCTTCGACGGAGTCGGGTTCGCGTAACCTGTGGCGAGTGTCGAATGACACCCAGCATGGAGGACGGGATGCCTAAGTACATGGATGTACACGACGGGTTCTTCGGGGTGACAGCCGAAGAACTCCGGGCGGCCCACGACGCAGACCTCGCGATCGAAGGCGAGGAAGGTGTCCATTTCGAGCGTGCCTGGCTCGATCCTGAGGCGGGGAAGGTCTTCTGCCTGGCGACAGGCCCCTCGAAGGAAGCAGTGATGCGGATCCATAAGCGTGCCGGGCACCCAACGCCAGAGGTCTATGAACTTTCCGTAGAGGTCTAGGCAGGGCACGCGGTGCCTAATGGCCACGACGCTTGCGCTCCGATGAGGCGGGAGTGCGTCGCCTCGATCGTCGCAGGCGGCATTCAGGGAACCACTGGGCACGTGAGTGCCGACTGGCATCATCAAGGGTGCGCTAGGCCCTTTCACAGGCGCGCACACCCGCCGACGTCGCGGGAAGGAGGTCGCACATGACCGAAGCCACTGACCGAGACGTCGTAGCGTCCGCGCGGGGGCGCTCGGCCGAGATCGACGCGGTCCTTGCGGCGTTACCGGATGAGCAACGGGCCGCACTCGAGGAGCTCCGCCAGATGATCGGGGTCGTTGCACCCGCGGCCGCGGAAGGCATCAGCTACTCCGTCCCGGCCTTCAGGTACCGCGGCCGCCCGCTCGTCTCATTCGCCGCTGCCAAATCCCATTGCGCGTTGTACGTCATGAGCCCGGCGGTGGTGGATGCCCACCGGGCAGACCTCCAGGGCTATGACACCTCGAAGGGAACCATCCGGTTCAGGCCCGGCCAGCCACTCCCTGCCGCCTTGGTGGGGAAGCTCGTCAGGGCGCGGATGAGGGAGACCGACGCGGGCTTGAGCGGGTAGAACCCCAGACGCGTGCCCCCGCCACAGGGCACGATTCATGCGGCGCACCGCTAGTCATACTTTCGGTATGAAGACAGCGGTGTCCGTTCCCGACGACGTGTTCGAGCGGGCCGAACGCCTCGCCCGCACTGCCGGAAGGTCACGGAGCGACGTGTACAGTGCCGCCCTCCGCGAGTACGTGGCCCGTCATGAGGCGGACGATGTCACAGAAGCAGTGAACCGGGTCGTCGAGGATCTGGGGGAGGATGCGGCTGCTGACGAGTTCGTTCAGGAGGCGGCCCGGCGAGTCCTGGAGGCGTCCGAGTGGTGATCTCACGGGGTGACGTCTGGTGGGCAGACTTGCCGGTGCCCGCCGGATCCGCACCAGGGTATCGTCGGCCCGTCGTGGTCGTTCACGGCGATGCCTTCAACCGAAGCTCCATCCGGACGGTGGTCTGCGTGCCCGTGACCGGCAACCTGAAGTGGGCGGCCTCACCGGGCAACGTGGTGCTTCCAGCTCGTCACACAGGACTTCACCGTGAATCGGTGGCCAACGTGTCACAGGTCACGACCCTGGACACGTCCGCACTCACCGACCGAGTCGGGAAGCTAGGCCAGTCGAAGCTCGACCTGGTGCTGGCTGGACTCGACGTCGTGCTCGGCCGCTAGACACCTCGGGGACCCTCTTCTACCAGACGTCGCCAGGGCGCCACTCGCAACTGATGGACGCAGCGAGATCCAGGCTCGGCGAGGTCGGCGTCGGGAGGACCAGGACGTAGCCGTCGTCGTCAGGTGTCTGGCGAAGACCGGTCGCCGTCCGTACCGACGATGGACCGCGCCAGGTCATCCAGCCTAGTCGCTCGTAGAACCGGTGGCTCCCGGTACCCAGTGCACCCAGCTCGAAGTGGTCCCTGATGTAGGAGCCCACATCGCGCATGACGATGGAGCCAAGGCCCGTGCCCTGATGCTCCCGCGCTGTAGCGACGGCTTCCACATAGCCCGTCCGAAGCGGTCGGCCCTCGACGTGCAGCTCGCGCTGGATGACGGACGCATGGGCGACGATCGCCGCGTCCGACTCGAGGACGAAGTGCAGCCCGCCGATGGCGTGCCGCCAATCGTCTTCCTCGAAGCGCTCCTCCTCGTTCGTGCCGAACGCGTCGACGAGCAACTCCCGGATCGCCTGGATCTCAGGGTCTGTCAGCTCGTTCGTCGCGGCCCGTTTGAGGCGCACGATCGATACGCGGGTGACGGCGAGCCGCGGGATCTCGAAGTAGTCATCGTCCCGCGTCGCCTCGATGACCTCCCCAGACTCTGCTCGACGCACGTACTCCGAAGCGTTCTGGCGCGATTCGCGGATTCCGACCCTATCCATGTGTCGCAACGTAACACGTAGATACTGGGCCGACGGATGCCGCAACACACTAGAGTCCGGGCCTTCGACAGGCTGCCGCAAGGAGGAACCACATGGATTGGAAGATCGAGGTCATCGTCGTCCCGGTCTCGGATGTCGACCGCTCGAAGCGGTTCTACAGCGAGCAGCTGGGCTTCCATGTCGATGTCGACAACAGCTTCGGCGAGGACTTTCGGAACGTCCAGTTGACGCCCCCGGGCTCGGCATGCTCGATCGTCATCGGCAAGGGCCTCGCGCCGGGTGAGCCAGGCTCGCTCAAGGGCCTCCAGCTCGTCGTGGCGGACGTGGAGGCCGCACGGGCGCAGCTCGCGGCGCGGGACGTGGATGTGACCGCCGTTCGCCATGTCGATACGACCAACGGCCAGTTCGTGGACGGCCACGGCGGACCATGGAACTCGTTCATCTTCTTCGACGATCCCGACGGCAACAGCTGGGCGGTGCAGGAGAAGCCCCAATGGCCTTGCATTAAGTGATCATGGTGTGGGATGATCGGGTTGTGCCGCATGATGGGTCTGAAGGATTGTCGC
>JACCYW010000418.1 GCA_013696275.1 Chloroflexota bacterium
TCTTGGTGGCGCACGATCTCGACCGCATGGGCGTGTCCCAACCGGGAGTCGAAAGGCTCGGCAGTGGTCACCTGATGCCCGCGTGCACTGATGCCCTGGGCGACGCCATCCGCGAAAAGCGGCTCGAGCAGGGTCCGCGATGGGGGTCCCAGGTGGTGCTCCACATCTGCCGCCCAGCGCGGTGCCGCGACGGCTGTGGCGATGTCCAGTCCGCCATCGACCACATCGGAGACGAACTGTGCAAAGACCTGAGGCTGGATCTCGCCGCCCATCGATCCGTGGGCGATCCAGGCTCGTCCATCCCGCAGCAGCATGCCTGGGGTCAGCGTATGCACGGTGCGCTTGCCGGGCGCCAGCGCGTTGATATGGCTCCCATCCAGTCGGAAGAAGGCGCCCCGATTCTGGAAGGCGATGCCCGTCTCCGGGTCGACCAGCCCTGAGCCGAAACCGGCGTAGTTAGACTCGATGAGGCTGACCAGCCCGCCCCACCGGTCGGCTGTGGCCAGGTAGATCGTCCCGCCGCCACGCGGCAGGGAGGTCGGCGTCGGTCGTGCGGCGTGATCTCCCGAGATGGCGCCCGCCACGTCCCGCGCATGGCCCCGGTCCAGTAGCCAGGCCAGCGCGTCTGGTCGCATGGCGGCCGGATCGGTCAGGTAGGCATCCCGGTGCGCCAGTGTCGCCCGCGAGGCCTCGAGGCCCAGATGTATCCAGCGCGGATCCGTGACGCCCTGCGGCCCGAAGGCGGACGGTGGCGGTGGGTCGAAGCAGGAGAGCACGTTCAGCAACTCCAGCGCGATAGGCCCGCAGCTGTTGGGTGGGTGGCTGAGGGAGGTCACGCCGCGATACTCCGTGGCGATCGGCTCGTCCCAGTCCGAGCGATGCGCCTGGAAGTCGTCCATCCTGAGGGGTGACCCGGCCGACTCCAGGTAGGACGCGCTCCTTTGCGCCAGGGCGCCTTCGTAGGCCGTCCCAAAGCCGTCGTCGGCCACTCGCTGGAGCGTCGCTGCCAGCCGTGGGAGTCGAACGATCTCGCCCGGGCGCCAGGCTCGAGCCGCGGGTCGGTAGATCTTGGCCCAGTCACCGTCCGTGCCGAAGACGCGCGCTGCCGACTCGATCGCCGCTGACCAGGCGCTGCTCGCCGCGAAGCCGTGCGCCAGGTCGATGGCCGGTGCCAGCAGCGCCGCCCAGGGAAGTCGACCGAACCGTTCGTGGGCCGTACCCCACGAGTGGATGGCCCCGGGGACCGTCACCGACCATGGACCTCGGACCGGCATCTCGGAGAGACCGGCCGAGGAGGCCGCCTCGATCGACGCACCGGCCGCCGATCGCCCGCTCCCGTTGAGGACAAGTGCTTTGGCTTCCGGCGGGTGCCAGATGATCCAGAAAGCGTCGCCGCCAAGGCCGCACATGTAACCCGTCACCACCGCTAGGGCCGCGTTGGTGGCGATGGCCGCGTCGACCGCTGAACCGCCCGCGCGCAGGATACAGATGCCGGCTCCGCTCGCCAGATGGTGCGGCGAGGCAACGGCGCCGTTCGCGCCACGAGCCAGGGTGGCGGGTACGAGCGCGGGCCGCTGAGCCGTCACAACGCCCTGTGCGATCGACCCGGCACCACGCCCGCTAGCTCCATGAGCGGATGATGCCCCACTCGTCCCACCAGGGTCAGGCGCACGAGATCCGATTCCATCGTACGATCAGGATCACCCTGATGTTCGCAACACTCGTCGGCGCCTACCCGCGCACGCCCCTGGCTGGTCAGCCATTCCCGCTTCGAGCGGCGTATGGCCGGCTGGAGCGTGGTGAGATCGACGGCGCGGGCTTCCGCGAGGTGCAGGACGAGCTGGTTCGGGAACTGATGGGCGAGCAGATCGATGCGGGCATGGGCATCTTGACCGACGGCCAGGTCCGCTGGGAAGACGCTCAGACCGCTCTGACCCGCGGCCTGGAGGGGTTCGAGGCCACCGGACTGCTGCGCTATTTCGATACCAACACGTACTACCGCCAGCCGCGGGCAACGGGTGAGCCACGCTGGACCCAGCCCATCCTGGTCGATGACTGGCGCTTCGCTGACGGAGCCGCCCGCCAGGCAGCGACCGAGCGGGGTCTGCAGCCGCTGGCCGTCAAAGCCTGCTTGATCGGCCCATACACCCTTGCCCGGTTGTCCGATGCCGGCGACCTTGGGCGCGAGTCACTGACTCTGGCTCTGGCTGAAGCCCTGGGCCAGGAGGTGCGCGCGTTGGTCGAGGCGGGTGCTCCAGTGGTGCAGGTCGATGAGAACGCGCTCAGCCTCATCGGAGCCGACGACGAGGCAGAGCGGAAGCTGGCCAGCGAAGCGCTCTCGCGCCTTACGTCAGCCCTGGACGGGCTCACCGAGCACCACCTCTGCCTGGCCGTGACGATGGGTAGCGCCGAGCATGCCGGTCATGCCCTCCTCTTCGATCAGCCGTTCCATAGCTACCTCTTCGACCTCATCAAGGGTCCGGACAACTGGCGCCTCATCAGCTACGCACCGGCCGATCGAGGCATCGTGTGTGGCGTAGCCGACGCACGCAACACCGCGCGCGACGATGAGCCGGTGATGATCTGGGCGGGACGATACGCGGCGTCGCTCAACGGACGCGGTCGAGACAGGGTGGGACTGGCGCCGTCCACCGGCCTGGAGTATCTGCCCCGCGACAGGGCCAGGGCCAAGATCCAGGCCCTCGGTGAGGCAGCGCGCAAGGCTGGCCTGGGCAAGGAAGCGCTCGGAACGGAGATCGACCCGCGCGCGGTGGATGCGCGATCCGCCGCCCTTGGACGTGTCGAGCGGCCCGCCAGCCGGGCAGGAGGCGCCTCATGACCAACGGCCTGTGGACCACTTCCGTCGGCTCGTTTCCCAAGCCGCCGGAGTTGCTAGCGGCCCGCACCGAGCATGCTGCAGGCCGGCTCTCGGACGATGATCTGTCTGCCCTGGAGCGCAGGGCGACGGAGGACTGGATCCGATTCCAGGAGTCGATCGGGGTCGACATCCTGGTCGATGGTGAGATGTATCGCGGCGACATGGCGACCTACTTCGCTGAGGAGCTCGAGGGGTTCGCCATCGGCGGCATCGTGCGCGCGTATGGCAATCGCTATTACCGCAAGCCGATCGCGGTCGCGTCCGTGCGCCGTACGCACCCCATCACCGTCGAGATGTGGCGCTACGCCCAGTCACTCACGGACAAGCCGGTCAAGGGGATGCTCACCGGGCCGTACACGATCGCCGACTGGAGCTTCGATGAGCACTACGGCTCGCGGCGTGAGTTCGTGCTGGACCTGGCCCACGCCATCCACGATGAGGCGATGGACCTGGCTGCGGCCGGCGCGCGCTTCGTCCAGATCGATGAGCCGGCAGCGTCGACGCGGATGGAGGAGCTGCCGCTCGTTGCGGAGGCGATGGGCATCGTCACCGATGGGCTGCCGGCCTATGCCATCACACACATCTGCTACGGCGACTTCATGCGCGCCTACCCGACCATGCTGGACATCCCGGTCGACCAGATCGACTTGGAGCTGACCAACTCCGACTTCGAACTCCTGGGTCGCTTTCGGGAGATCCCCTTCACCAAGCACGTCGGGCTGGGCGTGAGCGACGTCCACTCGCACCGTGTAGAGGCGGTCGATGAGGTGGTGCGGGGCATCAAGCTGGCGCTGGAGGTACTGCCACCCGAGTCGATCTTCGTCGATCCCGACTGCGGTCTCAAGACACGGACCGTGGACGAGGCACAGGCCAAGATGCGGGTCATCTCGGACGCCGTGGCCAAGGTCCGCGACGAGTTGGGCATCGGCTCGGCGCTTCCGGATGTCGGGCCGACGCCGGGACGGAACGCTGGCGTGCCCGTCGCAGTGGCATCGAACGCTACGGAGACCGAGCCGGCCCTGCCGTAGGCACCTGCGGTCTCCTCCAGGCGCTGCGCGTCGGCCCGGTCGCCCGGTCGTCGATCGGTCGACTTACTGGTACGGAACCGCACCATCAGTGAACAGCGCAGGGCGTCGGGCCCTGCGATGCGTCCCCAGCACCCTCACGCCTGGCGTACGCTGCCGGCATGATGCTGCGAGCTCCGGTACGACCGGACGCGACACGGCCCACCGCCGCCGCAGCGCTTCGGGCCTGGGCGGCACGGGTGCGAGCTGACCGCGAACAGGTCGAGCGATGCCGCGAGATGGAGGACCCGTCGGACTTCTACGCACCGGTCGCCGGCCGTTTCCGGATGGATCCGCGACGAATGGGTGATCCGACGCTGGAGCTGCTGCGCGAGCTGGCGCAGGCGGGTGAGTCGTGGCTCGATATCGGGGCTGGCGGGGGACGCTTCGCGCTGCCATTGGCACTGGCGGCGAGCGAGGTCATCTGCGTCGAGCCGTCAAAGGCCATGGTCGGAGTGCTGCATGACGGCATGCAGGAACACCACATCGCCAACATCAGCGTCCTCCAGGACCGTTGGCCGCCATCCGATCCGTCCTCCGCACCCAGCGCGGACGTGGCCCTGATGGCCCATATCGGCTATGACATCGAGGCCATCGGGCCATTCCTGGATGCCGTCGAGACGGCAGCCGGGCGCCTGTGCATCGCGGTCATGGGTGAGGGAGCCATGACCACCGTGGCGACGCTCTTCTGGGAGCCCATCCACGGTGAGCCACGGGTCGCTCTGCCGGCCCTGCCTGAGCTGATGGCGCTGCTGGTCGCGCGCGGCAGGCTGCCGGAGATCCGGCTGGTCGAGCGCGCACCACCCACTTTCGATTCGATCGATGACCTGCTGGCGATGGGCCGTCGACAGCTGTGGGTCAGGCCAGACAGTATCAAGGATCGGCTGTTGAGCGAGCTCATCCGAGGGTCGGCCATCCAGCGCGAAGGTGGCTGGACGGTCGACCGGGCGACCTCGCGCATCGGGGTCGCTTCCTGGCTGCCGCGCTAGCCGAGGAAGCTCGGTCTCACGATCGCATCAACCGACCGTGACGGTCTCGCCCGGCTCCGGGCTGAGCACCTCGACATCCGCCAGGCCGCGGCCGGCCAACGCGCGACGCAGCTCATCGGGGGTACCTACCAGGACCGGGAACGTGCCGTAGTGGAGGGGCACCACCTTTCGTACCCCGAGCAGCCCGACCGCCATCGCCGCCGCGCCGGGGCCCATCGTATAGTGATCGCCGATGGGCAGGAATGCGACCTGGGGAGCATGCAGCTCCCGGATGATGGTCATGTCGCCGAAGACGTCCGTGTCGCCGGAGTGGTAGATGCGTGTGCCATCTTCCGCCCCGATCACGAAGCCAGCGGGGCTGCCAAGGTACAGGCTTCGGTCGTCCTCCATGTCGCCAGCCGAGTGATCCGCCCGGACCATCGAGACACTCAGCCCTCGCGCGTCCATGGTCCCGCCGACGTTCATCCCGGTGACCTCCGCGGTCCCCTCGGGCAGGACGCGTCCCAGCCATAGCTGCATCTCGTGAACGCACGGCCAGGCCGGCTTCGTCCGCTTGGCGATGGTCACCGCGTCGCTCTGGTCGAGCTTGCCGATCTCACCTCCGAGGTGGTCGAAGTGGCCGTGCGTGACAAGCATCACATCGCAGGCGTCGATGTCGGCCGCAGCGCGTGGTGAGCGCGGGTTGCCCAACCATGGGTCTATCAGGATGCGCTTTTCGTTGAGCTCCAATTCGACCGCCGAGTGGCCGTACCAGGTGAACCGGAAAGAGGCCATGTCACTTCCTTCGACTCTCGGTACCCTTGCCTGCCGGCATGGGCACGCCGGCCTGGATACGCGTGTGACTGGCCGTCCCGCCGACCGACAGGGTGCCCCGATGCGCGGTGGCCACAGATCGACAGGATAAGGTCACGGCGCCGCCGATGATCGCGGCGGCCACCTATGATCCGCCGATGCGGCTTCTCCAGCGGGCGGTCGGACCACTCGCCACCAACCTGTACGTGCTGGGCGATGAAGCCAGCCGTGAAGCCCTGGCCATCGACACGGCCACGCCCTGCGTGTCCTGGCTCACGCAGGCACTCGCTGAAGCTGGCTGGTCGCTCCGCTTCGTCGTCAGTAGCCACCGCCACTGGGACCACATCGGCGACAACGCCGCCGTGGTGGCGGCGACCGGCGCGACCCTGGCAGCACATATGGCTGACCGCCATGGGTTGGAGGCACCCAGCGGCCTGTGGGCCCCGTTCGAGATCCCGCCCAGTGTCCCGGCCCTCGATCTCGCGGAGGGGTCGCGTATCGAGTTCGGGTCGATCGACCTGGAGGTCCTGCACACCCCCGGTCACACCGAGGGATCGGTCTGCCTCCTGGCGCGGACCGAGAACCTGCTCTTCTCGGGCGACACTCTCTTTCGCAGCGGCTGGGGTCGAGTGGACATGCCCGGTGCGTCGCCAGCGGCCATGGTCGAGTCGCTTAGCCGACTGTCACGTCTGGAAGGGTCGTTGCGGGTACTACCTGGACACGGCCAAGCGACCACGATAGAAGCCGAGCGACCGTGGATGGAGCTCGTCGCATCGGAGCGCCGCCTGCTCATGTGAGGTCGCCCCGGAAGTGGAAGAGCCACCGACTCCCCAGAGCGGTGGCCCTTCATCGGTCCTCCCTTGTCCAGGCGGACCTCGCCGGCGTGGGCGGCGCGGACGGCAGCCGCTACCTGTCAGGTCGATGAGTCCGTCGACGCCCTGGCGCACACGGTGGTCGGCGTCGACCACCAGGACTCGCACCGGTCGGCGTGGGGGAGGGGGATCGACCAGCTGCATCTCTCTCAGCATGGCGGACAGAACGGCGGCATCGATCCGGCGGATGTCCGAAGTGGCGCATGACCAATGACGTGGTCGCCTTTCGCGTGCCTGGACCGCGCGACTATCCTCCTCCGCGTGTCACGGGCATGGTCGTGGGTCTTCCGCGTCCTCTACGCGTTCCTCGGCCTGGTGGATCCGCTCATCCGATCGTGGTTCGAGTCGTTCGGGCTGGGTAACGTGGTGGAGGTCCGTCTGGTCGGCCGGCGCAGCGGCCGGCCAAGGACGGTACTGCTGGGCTTGCTTCGGACCACCGATCAGCTATACCTGGGTCACCCCAACGGGGAGGTGGCCTGGACGCTGAACCTGGCAAGCGCTGGGCGAGGCGAGCTGCGCTGGCACCAGGGACCAGCTCTGGAGTTCCGGCCGGTGCGGCTGGCCGACGGGAACGAGCGCGAGGCAGCCATCCAAGCGACCGATCAGCATCCCTTTCCAGGCAACGTCAT
>JACCYW010000420.1 GCA_013696275.1 Chloroflexota bacterium
GGGTGATACCGGTGCGATAGCCATTCTATCTGGCGCTGCCGCCTTCCATGCTGTCGCCATGCGACGAGACCCTCCGGCGGACCCCCCGAACCCGACAGGCCGCGTCCTTGGTATCTGTCTGGCGACCGGACTGGCCAGCACGGGTCTGGCCGCCGGTGGGACAGGCGGTGCACTGCTCGCGGTGGAGGTCGCCGGCAACGCCGCCGTCGCTGGCCTGCCGTTCGGACTAGTGGTCGCCGGTTCCGCGCTCGGCGCGCTGCTGATCGGTGCCCTGACGCCCAGGCTGGGCCGCCTGATGCCGTTGGCACTGGGGCATCTGATCGGCGTCATCGGGGCGGTCATCGTGCTGATGGCCAGCTGGTCGACGGACCTCGGCCTCATCCTCGCCGGCAGCTTGCTGCTGGGGCCGGCGAACGCGTCGGTCTTCATGGCGCGCTATGCGGGCGCTGATCTGTTCGGCACCGGCCGTGAGGGCCGCGGCATCGGTGCCATCCTCCTCGCGGCCGGGGTCGGTGCGGTGATGGCGCCGAACCTTCTGGAGCCTGCCGGTCTGGCCGCCGAGGCTCTGGGGTTGCCCGTCGCCGCTGGGCTCTACCTGGTCGCCGTCGGGGCGTTCGGGGCAGCGGGGGCCTTGCTGGCGGTCCTCGCGCCGCGGTCGACGGACGGCCAACGCCCTCTCTTTCGTGGACCACTCGGGGGCGTGCCGTCACCGGCTCGACGGCGCTGGTCGCACGGCGCCGTGCTTGGCATCATCACCCTGGGCGCGGCCAACATGGCCATGGTGGGCATCATGGCCGTCGCACCGATCCACCTGACGGCGCAGGGCCATGACCTCCGATCGGTGGGTCTTGTCATCAGCATCCACGTGGCCGGCATGCTCGGCCCTTCTCCCATCACGGGCTGGCTCGTGGACCGCATCGGGCCGCGGCCGGTGGCCGCCGCGGGCGGGTCACTGCTCCTGGCCGCGGGGGTGGCGGGCGCACTGGTCGACCACTCCGATCCGGGCGCCGCGATCGGCTTCCTGCTCGCCCTGGGCGTTGGCTGGAATCTGGCCGTCGTCGCGGGAAGCTCGATGCTGACCTCCTCGGTCGCCGGTCAGGGGAGATATGCGGCCGAAGCCAGGGGCGAAGTCGCGATGGGTGTCGCGGCAGCCGTCGGCGCACCCGCTGCGGGACTGCTGGCGGCGATGAGCGGTTTCGGCGCCCTCTCCGCGGCCGGCGCTGTCATCGGAGCCATTGCTGTCGGCGCGCTGGCCATCCGCCTCTGGACCGTGGGATCGACGTTCCCCAGAGAGGACTTGCAGGATCCATCGGACTGGCGGTGAAGCCCACCAGAGATGCGTTAGAGACAACCTCGCCAGCGTGCATCTTCTCAGAGGACATCGGGCTCTGGGCGCGCTGGCCGCATCCTCATGAATTCGCTGACCCGCATCAGTCCCAGGAAGAAGCGCACCGGAGGTGGCATCAGCCGACGCTTCGGATCGACGAAGACTTCTGGCTCGGTCAGGCGTATCGTCCGGCCGCCGACCTCGAGGACCGCCTCTCCCGAGGCCAGCACGTTCTTGACCCACGAGACATCCGATCCGTAGGTCAGGGCAAAGATCCAGTCGCCGCCGTCCTGGAAGACGTTCATCGGCGTTCGATAGGTCTTTCCTGACTTCCGGCCTTGGCACGAGATGATGCCGAAGCCGGGTAGGCGGGTCGCGACACGCCGGGTCAAGGGGTTGATGACGCGCTTGGTGAACGGGGAGATGAACGCCATACGAGGCGGCGGAGGTTTACGAACCGTAGTCATGGTGTGCCTCGTGTAGGCGCCGTGGATCGCGGATCTGCGTCACGGTCTCTGCGATAGCCTCGGCATCCGACTGCGTTCGATCCTGCTGTCGCTGATCGCTGCAACTGTCCGCTCGACTGTTCTGTGAACATCAGCCGGTCGAGGACGCGCGGAAGGCTGTCTGATGGCCGCGGGTACGCCGAGCTCCCTGACGACGGGGTGGCGACTTCCATCCCCCATTTCCGCATCACGGCGGCGATCGTCTCCGCGTCCGGAGGACCGGCCTGAGAGAGCTTGGACAACTCAATGAAGAATCCTTCGAGACCAGGCGAATGGACGAACAGCAGCCGTGCGGTGGTATCCCCGACGTTGATGAACGAGTGCATCGTGCCACGGGGAACGAGCAGGAAGGTGCCTTCCGCCCCACGAACGATGTCACCGCCGACACGAAAGTCGAACAGGCCCTCGAGGACGTAGAAGCTTTCGTCTTGATCGCGGTGGATATGTGGGAGCGGAGCGAAGCCGCCGGGCTCGAAGGCACCTTCGATCAGCGAGTAGGCGCCGCCGGTCTCCGACGAGATGGCCTTCAAGGTCAGTGTCGCGCGGAAGATGACGAGCGCCCGCCCGTCGCCGGGTTGGAGCACGACCGGTCCGGTCATCCGTTACCTGGTCGGTCGGAGGGATCGGCGTCGGCTTCCAATGACCGGTGCGCCGCTTGGTGCGCGAAGGACCTGCGGCCGCCGCCAGTGGATGCACGCCAAGCATCTTACGTGCGCCGCCAGGTCTCCTCGCCCAGGACTCCTCGCCCAGGACTCCTCTGAGGTGCGCGGCCACAGGATGTGCTGCGCTCGGGTCCGGTCAGCCCATCGAGAGGGGCCGCTCTGGAGCGCCGACGCGCCCCCGTGATCGAGACTCCGCCGGGTGGGCCAGGCCGCGCGTACACTCTGCGCCACCCCGATGGCCGCGCAGGAGACGCCGAGATGACGATGACCGCTGGGACGCGCACGGGCTGGGCGTCCCTGGCCGAGGTGGACCCTGAGGTATGGCGGCCGATGGTCGCCGAGCGCGACCGCCAGCGCGACAACATCGAGCTCATCGCCAGCGAGAACTACACCTTCGCCGCGGTCATGGAGGCGCAGGGTTCGTGGCTGACCAACAAGTACGCCGAAGGCCAGCCGGGCAAGCGCTACTACGGTGGCTGCGAGTACGTCGACGTCATCGAGACGTTGGCCGAGGAACGCGCACTGGCCCTGTTCCCGGGTGCTGAGCATGTCAACGTGCAGCCCCACTCGGGTGCCCAGGCGAACATGGCGGCGTACCTCTCGGTACTCGACCACGGCGACCGCGTGCTGGGCATGGACCTGGCCCATGGTGGTCACCTGACCCACGGTTCGCCGGTCAACTTCTCCGGCAAGTGGTTCGAGATCCATGCCTACGGCGTGCGCGCGGACGACTACCGGATCGACTATGAGGCACTGGAGAGACGGGCCCACGAGCTGCGGCCCAAGCTCATCGTGGCCGGCGCGAGCGCTTATCCCCGCGTCATCGACTTCCAGCGGATGGCGGCCATCGCTCGTGCCAGCGAGGCCTTCCTGTTCGTCGATATGGCCCACATCGCCGGCCTTATCGCAGCAGGCCTCCATCCCAGCCCCTTTCCGCACGCCGATCTGGTGACCACGACCACCCACAAGACGCTGCGCGGGCCACGTGGCGGACTGGTCTTCGGGCGATCCGGCCTGGCCGCCCAGATCGATAAGGCCGTCTTCCCCGGCGTCCAGGGCGGGCCGCTGGAGCATGTCGTGGCAGCTAAGGCTGTGGCGCTCAAGTTGGCGGCCAGCGAAGGGTTCCGGATGGACCAGGAGCGGACCGTCCAGAACGCCCGCATCCTGGCTGAGACGGTCGCCGCCGAAGGCGCCAAGGTGGTCTCGGGTGGCACGGACAACCATCTGCTGCTGGTCGATGTCACGCCCCTCGGGGTCACCGGCCGGGAGGCGGAGACGCTCCTGGACGCGGTCGGTATCACCGTCAACAAGAACGCTATCCCGTTCGATCCGCTGAAGCCCAACATCGCCTCCGGCATCCGGCTCGGAACGCCGGCCACTACCACGCGCGGCTTCGGGCCGACTGAGATGCGCCGGGTGGGCACGCTCATCGTGCAGGCGCTTCGAGAGCGCGACGAAGCTGCAACGGGCGAACGCATCGCGGCCGAGGTCCTGGATATCTGCCGGCGTTTCCCGGTGCCCGGTCTGCCCGAGACCTGAGCCCGGTCTGTCCGGGACCGACCCACATCCCGCCAGGCACCAAGACCGCGCGGCTGGTGGGGCCGTCTTGAACGGCTATGATGGCCATCGAGTCGCGGCCCTTTCGGTGCGCCCCTGGGGTCGCAAAGCCGGGCGACCATCGACGCAGCAGAGGTCACGATGCGGGCACTGATCACGGGAGGGGCCGGCTTCATCGGCTCGCACCTCGCCGAACGGTTACTCGATCGCGGCAACGAGGTCCATGTCCTCGATGACCTGTCGACCGGCAGCATCGAGAACCTGGAGCGCATCAAGCGCCACCCGTCGCTGCATTACTACATCGATACCGTCACTAACCGCCACCTGACGGCGGAGCTGGTCGACCTGTGTGATGTGATCTATCACCTCGCGGCGGCCGTCGGCGTGCGGCTCATCGTGGACAGCCCGGTGCGGACCATCGAGACCAACATCCAGGGCACGGAGGTGGTCCTTTCGCTGGCCGCCAAGAAGGGCAAGCGGGTCCTCATCACCTCCACGTCGGAGGTGTACGGGAAGCGCGAGCACACGCCCTTCCGCGAGGATGACGACCTGGTCATGGGGCCGCCCGACAAGGGTCGCTGGAGCTACGCCTGTTCCAAGGCCATAGACGAGTTCCTGGCTATCGCGTACTGGAAGGAGAAGCGGGTCCCGACGCTCATCGTCCGCCTCTTCAACACGGTCGGGCCGCGACAGACGAGCCAGTACGGGATGGTCATGCCGACCTTGATCTCGCAGGCGCTCGAGGGTCAGGACCTGACGGTCTTCGGGGACGGCTCACAGAGCCGCTGTTTCCTGCATGTGGATGACGCCGTGACGGCGCTCATCGAGCTGGCCGAGCATCCCGAGGCAGTGGGCGAGGTGTACAACGTCGGGAGCGATGAGGAAGTGACCATCCTTGCCCTAGCCGAGCGCATCGTGCGGATGACCGGATCCGAGTCGCGCATCGTCAAGGTCCCCTACGAGGAGGCCTACCGGGAAGGCTTCGAGGACATGATGCGCCGGCTGCCGGCGATATCCAAGGTCGGCGATCTCATCGGTTGGCGGCCGACCATGTCACTTGACGACATCCTGACCGACATGATCGAGCACGAGCGACGCCGCGCGAGCGAGCGGACCGGTGTCTACGCTCCGCTTGCCGCGGCCGGATCGTGGGGCCAGCGCAAACGTGGATGACGCGCTCATCTGGCTGGGGGCGGCGGCCGCTTCGACCTTCGTAGCGGCCCTCGCGCTTACCTGGCTGGTACGGGCGCTGGCCTATCGCTTCGGTCTTGTCGCTCCGACGCGCGACGATCGCTGGCACAAGAGGCCGACCGCCTTGCTGGGGGGCATCGGCATCTTCGTGGCCTTCATGGTCGGGTGTCTCCTCTTCCTGCCCGATGTGCCGCGAGTCGGAGCGGTGCTGCTGGGCGGGACGCTCTTGTTCGGGGCCGGTCTCTGGGATGACCTCAGACCGATGCGCCCATATGTCAAGCTCATCATCCAGGTCTGCGCGGCGGCACTCATCGTCTACCTGGGCCTCAGCCTGCCGTGGACGGATCAGGATGTCCTCAACAACGCCATCACCATCTTCTGGCTGGTGGGCATAACCAATGCCCTCAACCTGCTCGACAACATGGATGGGCTGGCCGGCGGCATCGCCATCATCGCCAGCGTCGCCATGGCCATCACGTTCATCGTGAGCGGTCAGATCAACGAAGCGGTCATCCCGGTCATGCTGGCCGGAGCTGTACTCGGCTTCTTGATCTTCAATCGTCATCCGGCGACGATCTTCATGGGCGATGCGGGATCGATGTTCCTGGGTGTGACCTTGGGCAGCGCCGCTCTGCTGAGTGACTATGGCCGGAGCCGCAGTCTGGCCGCCGTCCTATTCACACCCGTACTCATCCTGCTCATCCCGATAGTGGACACGGCTCTGGTAGCCATCAGCCGCAAGTCGACCGGCCGCTCCATCTCCCAGGGAGGACTCGATCATGCCTCCCACCGCCTGGTGGCGATGGGACTGACGGAGGGACGAGCAGTCGTGACGCTCTATCTCCTGGCCGCCGTATCGGGCGTCATGGCACTGGCCGTCGGTGCCCTCGACCAGGGGCTGATCTGGTTGATCGTGCCCACCTTCATCCTGGGCATCGTGGGCTTCGCCTTCTTCCTTGGCCAGGTCGTGGTGCATGACGAGGTTCAGGCGTCGGTCGTCGACAGCCGCATGATGCGCGTGCTCAGCGACCTGCGCGGGAAGCGCCGCATCTTCGAGGTGCTGCTGGACATCGCGCTGATCACGCTGGCCTACTACGGCGCCTACGTGCTCCGCTACGACGGTGGCATCCCGCAGGGCCAGGCCGAGTTGCTCGGTCGCACCCTGCCCATCGTCCTCATCGTCGAGGTCGTGCTGCTGACGTTGGGGGGCGTGTACCGCACGGTCTGGCGGTACGTCGGGATAGGCGAGCTGGTGATACTGGGCCGCTCCGTGGCGGCCGGCGGTCTGGCCAGCGCCGTGGTCGTCATCCTGGCCAACCCTGACATCGTCGTCTCGCGTTCGGTGTTCGTGCTCCAGGCACTCCTGCTGGTGCTGCTGATCGGCGGCAGCCGGCTGTCATATCGTGTGCTGAGGGTGATGTTCGAGCGCCAGCGCGGACCGACGGCCGACTCGACACCTGTGCTCATCTATGGTGCCGGCGACGGCGGCGAGCTCGTGGTGCGCGAGATCCTCAACAATCCGGGCCATCGCTATTCGCCTATCGGCTTCGTGGATGACGATGGGCGAAAGACCGGCAAGGCCATCCACGGGTTCCGAATCTTCGACAGCCAGGAGATCCCCGAGCTCATGCGAAGGCACGGCGTGACCGAGATCCTGATCTCCACGGGCCAGGTGTCCGAGGGCAAGCTGGAGGCCTTGCGCAGTCTGGGCATCCGTCCCAGGCGGGTCAGCATCGAGTTCGAATGACGTCCAGCGCTCCAACAGCGTGAGCAGCGCTGTATTCAGCGCGCTGCCTTTCATCGTCGCCGCCGTGGCCGCCGCGACAGCCTTGGGTTTCGTCCTCACGCCGCTTTCCATCCGGCTCACGCGGCGCCTCGCAGCGCCCGATGGCCGAGGCCACGCCTCCGCCAGGCGTGTCTCCCGGGCGGGCGGCCTGGCGGTCGTCTTCGCCTTCGTCGGGGTGGGCGTCTGTGCGGTCGCCTTCAACGGCCTGGTCGGGGCCTTGCCGCAGATGCGCCTACTGCCGCAGGAGCATCTGTGGGCGGTCTTCGGCGGCGTCATCGCGGCGGCCAGCGCTGGCCTGCTCATCGATCGCTTCCGCTTGGGCCACGGATGGCGTCTGGCGGCCTGTGTCGGCCTGGCCGTCGTGGGGCTGGTCGCCGGGCTCGGCACGGGCACGACCTTCGATGCCGGCGCGGTCGAGCTGGGCGGCCTGGCGGTGGTGGCGGCGACCGTCATCTCGATCGGCTGGACCATGGCCATCATCGTCAGCCTCGACCGAGCTGACGGCGTGGCCGGGCTCTCCGGCGGCGTCGCCCTCGTCGCAGCAGTCACGCTTGCCACCGCATCGCTCACGCCGGCCGTGAACCAGCCGTCGGTGGCGCTGCTCTGCGCTGTCCTGGCCGGATCGCTCGCCGGGACCCTGCCCTGGACATTCCACCCAGCGCGCGTCTCACTCGGTGCCAGCGGCGTCCTGGCCGTGGGCTTCGCGCTGACGGCGCTGTCGGTGATGGGCGCCGACAAGGGCACGGCCCTTCTCCTGGTCATGGCTGTGCCGCTCGCCGATACGATGTGGATGGTGCTGCGACGGCTGTCGACCCGCGACGCACGAGGCCGCCACGGATCGCTCCTTCACCCGCGCCTGCGCGACCACGGGCTGACCCATCGCGGCGCCCTGTTCGTCATCTACGCCATCAGCCTGGTGCTGGCCGTGACCAGCCTGGTGCTACCGGCACAGGGCCGCATAGTCGCCTTCGCGGGCATCCTGGTGCTGGCTGGCGTGACCCTCTACCTGCTCTCCCGGGATGTCACCATGACCCGTGGTCAGGGCGGATCGGAGCAGGGTCAGACCAGCGGCTCGGGGCGATGACGGGCTGGTATACTCGGCCAGCCCAGCCCTGCCGGATATGAGCAGCAACGGCCGGGCGTTCGCATACCTCGCCCTGTTCACGGAGATCGGCCTAGTCCTCTTCGTGACCACTCTGGTGGGAGCCCTCGCCGGCCACTGGCTGGATGAGAGATTGCGGACCAATCCCTTGTTGGTAGTCGTCGGGTTCCTTGGTGGTGCCGCCCTCGGTGCCGTCGCGGACTACCGGCTCATCAACCGCTTCCTGGCAAGATTCGAAGGATGAGAACGCGCTCGGCGGACGGGTCGCGTGGCATTACGGAGTGCGATCGTCGAGTGAAGGGATACCTACCCTGACCGAACCGGTGGAGGACGCGGCGCCCACAGCGCCGGCGCGCAGACTCAGCACACGACAGCTCATCGTGCTGCTCATCGCCATCGTCGTGGTCATCGATGTCTTCGCCTTCTTGGTCGTACCGCCCTTCCCGGCCGGCGGCCAGCCTGGCCAGACCTGTGCCTTCCCGGTCTGCTTCATCCAGGGCACCCTCGAGTTCCCCGCCCCGCACGTGGTGGTCGACCTGGATCCGTCGTCCGTGCCGGCGTCGGGTGGGCTGCAGATCATCTTCGATGCCAGCATCACGTCCACGCTGCTGACCATGTGGATCATCGGCGGCCTCCTTCTGGTGGCCATCATCGTCATGTCGCGGGGCGGTCCCGGAGTCCCCGGCCGCCTGCAGAACATGGCCGAATGGGCGTACGAATCGATGGAGGACTTCGGGACGTCGCTGGGCGGACCAGCGGCGGCGCGCTACATCCCCATCTTCGCCTCGTTCTTCCTGCTCATCCTGTTCAGCAACTGGGCGGGCCTGGTTCCGCCGGTCGGCCGGGTGGAGTTCCTGCGCGCGCCGACCAGTGATGTGAATGTGACCATCGGGCTGGCCCTGGTGGCGTTCTTCATCTTCGAGTTCGAAGGCTTCCGGCGCCTCGGCGTGGGCGGCTACCTGTCCAAGTTCTTTCCCATCCGTGAGTTCCGCAATGGCCTCAGCGCGGGCATCATCGCCATGTTCGTGGGTCTGGTGGAGCTGATGCTCGAGTTCGTCAAGCCGGTCACGCTCTCGATGCGACTCTTCGGCAATATCTACGGCGGCGAAGTGGCCCTCGGGGTGCTCACGGCACTCACGCTGACGGCCCTGCCCATCGCGCTACTTGGCCTGGAGTTCATGCTCAATCTGATCCAGGCCCTCATCTTCAGTGTCCTGACGCTCATCTTCATCGTGCTGGCCATCGAAAGCCATCACGAGGAGGATGAGGCGACGGAGGAGGCGGCGGCGGTCCTGGAGGGCCATCCGCAGGCGCAGTCGGCGGGCGCCCACTAGGGCCAGCCCGAGCCCATCAGGGAGAGCCCCACCAAAGCCGGGCAGAAGCCCGGTACGAAGGAGGAAGATCACACATGGAGTACATCGGCGCTGGCCTGGCGGCCCTCGGGGTCCTGGGGCCTGGCATCGGTATCGGCATCCTGGGCGGTCTGGCGGCTGGCGCCATCGGCCGCAATCCCGATGCCGGCAGCCAGATCCGCGGTCTTGCCATCATCCTCGCCGCTTTCGCCGAAGGCCTGGGCGTGCTGGCCATCGTGGTCGGCCTGCTGGCCATCTTCATCCAGCCGGCGTAGGGATCGGGCAGACCATGGATCTCATCGCCGTAGCCGATCACGTCAAGGGCCTCACCGACGCATTCGCGACGGAGGCCGGGGGCGAGGGTGCCGGCGGTCTGACCATCAACTTCTTCTGGATCCTCATCGCCGCCGCGAACTTCATCGTCTTCGCCCTGATCGCCTATTTCTTCGGGTTCTCGCGGCTGAAGGGCAATCTCGATGCGCGCCGGGCGCGCATCGAGGAAGGGCTGCGCGACGCAGATGCGGCGCGACAGGAGCGTGAGCAGACCACCGAGCAGCGCCGCCAGACGCTGGTGGAGGCGCGCCGCGAAGCGAACGACATCGTCGGTCGCGCTCAGAGGGCAGCCGATGAGGCGCGCGAGCGCGAGGTCACCGCCACGCGGTCAGAGATCGAGCGACTGCGCGAACAGGCGGCAGCCGACATCGAGGCGGAACGCCGCCGCGCCCTGGCCGATGTCCGCGGCCAGGTGGCGGATCTCGCTCTGGCAGCCGCCGGCCGGGTGGTCGGCGAGACGATGACCAGCGAGCGCGAGAGGCGCCTCGTGGGCGAGTTCCTGGGCCAGGTCGAGTCCGGTCCGGCGGCCGCCAGCGGCGCGGCCGGCCAGCCTGGCTGATGGCTGCTTCGCGAGGTTCCGCCCGCCGCTACGCAGAGGCAGCATTCCAGCTTGCCGAGCGGGACGACGACGTGGACGCATGGCGCGCGGGCCTCGCCTATGCCGCCGCTGCGCTGTCGTCGGATGAGGTGGACAGGGTGCTATCGAATCCGGCCCTCCCGCTGACCGAACGCATCGGGGTGGTCGAGCGGATCATCGGCGACCAGCTGTCCGAGCGGCCACTGAATCTGGTCCGCCTGTTGCTGCGTCGCAGGCGCCTCGAGCTCCTGCCCGGCGTGGCGCGCGAGTTCGCACGGCTGCACGATCGCCGGCTGGGCATCACCGAGGCGGTCGTGACGAGCGCGGCGCCGCTCGATGAGCAGGAGGTGGCCGCTCTGCGCGACAGGCTGGCCGGCATGACCGGCGACCGCATGGAGCTGAGCTTCCAGGTCGATCCATCCATCCTGGGCGGCGTCGTGGTCCGCCTCGGCGACAAGCTCATCGACGGCAGCGTGCGCGGCCGCCTGGAACGGCTGCGCGACACGCTGGCTACGACCGCCTCCTAGGAACCGCCAAGCACCGAAGGGAAGACTGACCAATGGCCATCCGCTCGGACGACATCACGACCATCATCAGATCTGCCATCGAACAGTTCGATGTGACCGCCGAGACGCGCTCGGTCGGTACGGTCGTCGAGGTCGGTGACGGCATCGCTCAGATCTACGGTCTGGATGGAGCACTAGCGCAGGAACTCCTGGAGTTCCCCAACGGCGTCCGCGGGATGGCCCTGAACCTGGAAGAAGAGACCGTCGGGGCGGTCATCCTCGGTGATTACACGCAGATCAAGGAAGGCGACACGGTCAAGACGACCGGGACGGTCGTGGAGATCCCGGTCGGCGCCGCACTCATCGGGCGCGTCGTGGATCCGCTCGGCCGTCCGCTGGACGACAAGGGACCGATCGAGGCGAGCAGCACGCGACCGGTGGAACGGGTAGCGCCCGGTGTCATCGCCCGGCAGGGCGTCGATACGCCTGTCCAGACCGGCATCAAGGCCATCGATGCGCTCATCCCCATCGGCCGTGGCCAGCGCGAGCTGATCATCGGCGACCGCCAGACCGGCAAGACGGCCATCGCCATCGACACCATCATCAACCAGAAGGGCGCCGGTCTCGTGTGCATCTATGTCGCCATCGGCCAGAAGCTTTCGACGGTCGCCAAGACCGTCGCCGTGCTGGAGCAATACGGCGCCATGGAGCACACCATCGTGGTCGTCGCCGGAGCGGACGATCCTGCCCCGGTGCAGTACCTGGCACCCTACGCCGGCGCCGCCATCGGCGAAGAGATCATGGAGAACGGCGTGGAGATCGCCGGTCAGACGGTCCGCGATGCGCTGTGCGTGTACGACGATCTGACAAAGCACGCGTGGGCGTACCGCGAGATGGCCCTGCTGCTGCGCCGGCCGCCCGGTCGCGAGGCCTATCCGGGTGACGTCTTCTATCTCCACAGCCGGCTGCTGGAGCGCGCGGCGCGGCTGAGCGAGGAGAACGGGGGCGGATCACTGACGGCGCTGCCGGTCATCGAAACGCAAGCGAACGATGTCTCGGCATATATCCCGACCAACGTCATCTCCATCACCGACGGGCAGATCTATCTGGAGTCGGATCTCTTCAACGCCGGCCAGCGTCCGGCCCTCAACGTGGGCATCAGCGTCTCGCGGGTGGGTTCTGCCGCCCAGATCAAGGCCATGCGCAAGGTGGCCGGGCCGCTCAAGCTCGACCTGGCCCAGTACCGCGAGCTGGCTGCCTTCGCCCAGTTCGCGTCGGACCTGGATAAGGCGACTCGGGATCAACTGACCCGCGGCGAGAAGACCTCGGAGGTCATCAAGCAGCCGCAGTTCCAGCCCCTGCCAGTGGAGAAGCAGGTGGCCATCCTGTGGGTCGTCACGAACGGTTATCTGGACGATATCCCGACCCCTCGCGTCAAGGACTTCGAGGATGGTTACTACCGCTTCCTCGAGACCGAGCGGAGCGAGCTGCTCACTTCGCTGGCCGACCGCAAGGCGCTCGATGAGGAGATCGTGGCCGGCCTGAAGGAGTCGACCGAGGCGTTCAAGGAGACGTTCACCGCGTGATGACCCCACGCAGCGGTAGGCCCTAACCGGTGGCCAGTCAGCGCGAGATCCGCCGGCGCATCTCGTCCGTGCGCAATATCAAGCAGATCACGCGGGCGATGCAGTTCGTGGCGGCCTCCAAGCTGCGCCGCGTCCAGGACGCGGCCCTCCGCTCGCGGCCCTACGCCGACAAACTCGATGAGGTGCTGGCCGACGTGGCGGCGGTCCTGTCGGCGGAGGAGCATCCGCTGCTGGCGCGCCGCGAGGGCGGCACCAGGCTGCTCATCCTGTTCACGACCGATCGCGGGCTGGCTGGCTCGCTCAACACCAACACCATCCGTTTCGCGGCTCGCCAGATCACCGAACATCAGGGCGACCTCACGATGGTGACCGTCGGACGAAGGGGCCAGGCCGCCATGCGCCGGGCGCGCGTACCCATCGCGGCCAGTTTCGAGGGTTATGGCGACCGGCCGACCTTCGCCCAGGTGCTCCCGTTGGCGCGACTGGTCACCGACGACTTCCTGGCCGGCACCTATTCGGCCATCGATCTGGTCCACCCTTCGTTCATCTCCACGCTCGTCCAGCGCGGGACTGTCGATCGCCTGCTGCCGATCGAGCCTGCCCAGGACACGGAGGGCATCCCGGGCCACCAGTTCATCTTCGAGCCGAGCGCGGCCGAGGTGCTGCGTGCCCTGCTGCCGCGCTATGTGGCGACGCGCATCTATCAGGCCGTCCTGGAGCTGGCCGCCAGCGAGCAGTCGGCCAAGATGGTGGCCATGAAGAGCGCCACGGAGAACGCCCAGGAACTCATCGACGACCTGACCCTCACCTACAACAAGGTGCGCCAGTCCAACATCACGCGCGAGATGATCGAGATCGCCACCGGCGCCAACGCCGCCATCTGACCGGAGGACCAACAGCCGACCATGACGA
>JACCYW010000248.1 GCA_013696275.1 Chloroflexota bacterium
CGTTGAGGGCGATGGAACTCGGCATCTACACCTTCGGTGAGGTGACACCGGACCAGGCGACCGGTGACGCCGTCACTCCGGCCAAGCGCTTGCGCGACCTGATGGAAGAGATGGAGCTGGCCGACCAGCTCGGCCTGGATGTCTTCGGCGTCGGCGAACATCATCGTCCCGACTTCGCCGTCTCGGCACCCGTGGTCGTGCTGGCTGCAGCCGCAGAGCGCACGAGCCGGATCCGGCTCTCGAGCGCCGTATCGGTGCTCGGGTCCGATGATCCGGTGCGCGTCTTCCAGGACTTCGCGACGCTCGATCTCCTATCTGGCGGCCGGGCCGAGATCATGGCCGGCCGCGGGTCGTTCATCGAGTCGTTCCCGCTCTTCGGCTACGACCTGCGTGACTACGACCAGCTCTTCGCCGAGAAGCTGCAGCTTCTCCTCAAGGTGCGTGAGTCAGAACGTGTCACCTGGTCGGGCCATCACCGTGCGTCGATAGAGGACCGCGGCGTCTACCCAAGGCCCATCCAGGACCCATTGCCGGTCTGGGTGGCGGTCGGTGGAACGCCCGAATCAGCCGTCCGGACCGGGCTGCTGGGACTGCCGATGGCGTTGGCCATCATCGGCGGTGAGCCTGCCCGCTTCGCACCGTTCGCCGATCTGCACCGCCGGGCGGCCACGCAAGGCGGTCACGCAGTGCAGCCGATGAGCATCAACTCGCACGGGCTGATCGCGCAGGACTCGCAGGAGGCGGCTGACGTGGCGTTCCCGGCCCTCAAGCAGATGATGGACCGTATCGGCCGCGAACGTGGCTGGCCGCCGATGTCACGAGAAGGATTCGAAGCGTCGCGCGCCCTGCACGGCGCCAACTTCGTGGGCAGCCCCGCCCAGATCGTCGAGAAGATCCTTTACCAGTACGAGATCTTCCAGCACGACCGCTTCCTGGTCCAGTTCACCGTGGGCAGCCTGCCGCACCATGTAGTGATGCGCTCCATCGAGCTGTTCGGCACGAAGGTCGCCCCGGTCGTGCGCGCTGAGGTCGGCCGGCGCCGGTCGGAGGCGGCCGGCCGGGTCCAGTGAGGTCGATCCAGCGGTGATGCCGCAGCGGCGTGGTCGAGTCGGCCGTCATCGCGGCGCACATCGCGGAGTCGCGCCAGCGGACCTTTGCCGGCGGCTGGTCAGTCGGAGGGAAGATCGGCCGACGCTTCACCTCTTGGTGAGGCGGGTCCGTCACCTCCGTGTCCGGTGACAGAGCGCACGGCGGCGGCTCGGACGATCTCCTGGGCGCGCCGACGGATGGTGAGCGCATCCGCTTCGCTAGCCCCTATCGCCTGCTCCAGGGCATCAAGGGCGTCGTAGTACAGGTGCCAGGCGCGCCGTTCGCGATCGATCACCGCGCCGAACGCATGGCGGTCGGTGGTAAGGGCGAGCGCGTCGCTGATGCGCTGGGCGCCGTTCTCGGCCACCTCCCGGCCCAGCTCGTTGCGACCGGCCGCGAACGTCAGGACGGACCGCAAGGCGAAACGCAGCAGTACCACGGTGACCGGGATACGCGACATGAAGCAGCCGGTGAAGGGATCGAGCAGCGACTTGATGGCCGCACGGTCGAGCGGGGCCTCGGTCGACGACGGGTGGGATGATCCGGCGATGACATCGCCGTAGGCAGAGAAGTAGAGGATCCGGATGTCGTCGCCGACGGTGTTGCCGACCTGGGCAGCCGCTATCGCTTCGCCCGCGAAGGCCTCTTTGTCATGCCGCATGATCAGCCCGGCCGCGTGCGCGTAGGTCAAGCGGGCGCCCTCCGGCGAAAGGGTCGAGAGGATGTACGCCTGGTCCTCCGCCCGCCCGATGAACGAAGGAGTGAAGGGCCGATGCCGGCGCAGAGCGTCGACCAGGATCCCGTTCGTACCACCCGTGACATGGACCCTCTCCAGGCAGGTCCGTAGCCCGTCACGCTCGAGCGAGTCGTAGCGTTCCATCATCTCCGCTCTAGTCGACAAGGTCCGCGGCAGTGCGCTGAAGAAGACGCATTCATCGGCCGCTGGCGCCCGTGAGGGATAGTCCGCGTCGGGCGTAAACAGCCCGCGCCCGATGTCGCGTTCGTTGACCAACGCCCCGGCGACCATGCCGAGTTCCACCGGCCGGCCCATGGCGTCGCGCCCCTGACCTCCCCACAGGGGGGTGGCGAGGAGCTCGAAAGCAGACGCACCTGCCTCAGCCACCAGGACCTCCTGCGGGAAGACCTGATCAAGGTCGATCTTGAAAGTGCCCTTCACGGCCGGGTCGACCAGCACCTGCCACAAGGCGCTGATGGCCTTGAGGAAGCTGTAGTGCCGGCCGTAGGCACCGTCGACACCGAATACCGCCCGCAACGACGCGGCCGCCTCGTTGCCGCCTACCTGGAGGTAGCGTTCGGCGGCCGGTCCAAGGACCTCATCGATGAGGCGGTCCGTCGCCTCCTCGGTGAAGACGAAGACGTCGAGATCCGGTAAGCCGCCCGAGCGAGTCAGCTCCTCCTCGACATAGCTCCGCCCAAGACGGCGTAGACCAGCGTGCGTGACCGATACCGAGAGGACGCAAGTGGCTGGTCCGATGGAGGGAGCGCGCTGCCGCTCGAAGGCGACGGCGTCATCCAGGCCGCGCAGGCCGTACACGAGCTCGTTCGCGGCCGGCTCGACGCCGATCTGGATGGGGTGGTCATACCAGAAGATCTGATCCTCGCCGGTCGCTCGCAGCAGGTCGTCGCGCATCGCCTGGGGATAGGCCAGGTCCTCGATGGGATGCTTGGAAGAGGGCACCGTGAGGAGGACGTTGGAAGTGAAGAGGACCTGCCGGCTGGGATCCATGATCGGATCCGGGCGGAGCTGTGTGATGGTCACGGTCCGCGTATCGCGCAGCTCGGCCTCGCGACGCGCCTCATGACCGATGATGCCGACAGCCTCGGGGAAGAAGAGCGACCAGAGGACCTCCGCTGTGGCCACGGCGTCGAGTCCTGACCCCGGACCATCCGCGCTGAGCCGTTCGACGACGGCGCTGAGCCCCTCTGTGAAGTCGCCATCGGTCTTCACCACTCGCCCGATCTCATCACCGATGAGCGTCAGGCCGCTGCGGTAGAGCTGGCCAAGCGCCTCGGGCACATCGCCGCCTGGCTCGACCAACAGCTCACTTGCCCTTTCGAACAGCGGGTGAGACGGCCCACACGATGCCACCAGGAAGGCTGCGCCGAGTGCCGCGACCGGCTCGTCCGAGTCCAGCCATGGCTCGATATCGAAGAGGGGTAGTGGTCCCCCTTCCACGTGCGGACCGAGCATCCGGCGCAGGACGGCCTCGAATGCCTGGCTGACCATGGCTCAGGTCAGGGGCGCGCGGACCCGTGACGGGCCAGGCGCTCACCAGGCATCTGTGATCGAGCGTGGCGATCGG
>JACCYW010000472.1 GCA_013696275.1 Chloroflexota bacterium
CATCTGGGCGATGCTACCGATCGACCGCGATGGGTGGGTAGACGCGCCGCGGCGTGCTGCTCGCGGTCCATGGCCGACCGCCTCGCGTGAGGGGCGCCTGACCGTATCCCTGCGCGTACCGGCGACCGAGAGACGCCACTAGATCGTTCGCGCCGCTCGAGCGGGTCGACCGGCGGGATCGATCCTCGCCTATGCCTGGGTGGACTGATGGTGGAGCCATTCGGGCGATCCGCCGGTCGCTAAGCCCCCTTTGGGCACCGCCACACGCTCAGGGAGTGCTCCGGCTTGGGCGCGCCACCCCCCATCTGTTCGATAGCAGTCCAGGGAGGCATGGACGAGGATCCCCTGCTCGTCGCACGGCCTTGTCGGCGGCGAGGAAGTGCAACAGTTCGGACCGGAGGGATCGGCCCGGATCTCGTTTTGTCTTCTTCGAGCATCCGGACGGCAGTAGGTGGGCCGTCCAAGCGGTGAAGCGCACCTGGCGACGCCCCCATAGGGCGCCGTTCCGGGGCGCGCCGTTACATCCGGAAGACGCCGAAGGTCGTGGCCGGGATGGGCGCGTTGAGCGCCGCGCTGATGGCCAGCGCCAGGACATCGCGAGTCTGCGCCGGGTCGATGATGCCGTCATCCCAGAGTCGCGCGGTGGAGTGATAGGGCCCGCCCTCGGCTTCGTACTTCTCCAGGATGGGTGCCTCGAAAGCGTCCCGCTCGGCGTCGTCGGCGAACCCACCGCGGACCGTCGACAGCACGCGGGCAGCCTGTTGCCCGCCCATCACGCTGATGCGCGCGTTCGGCCACATCCACAGGCCGCGACTGCCATAAGCGCGACCAGCCATGGCGTAGTTGCCGGCCCCGAACGAGCCACCCGTGATGACCGTGAACTTGGGGACCTCGGCGCAGGCCACCGCCATCACCAACTTTGCGCCGTCCTTGGCGATGCCGCCTGCCTCGTATTCTCGGCCGACCATGAAGCCGGTGATGTTCTGGAGGAAGACCAGCGGCACCCGGCGCTGGCACGCCAGCTCGATGAAGTGGGCTCCCTTGAGTGCGCTCTGGCTGAAGAGCACGCCGTTGTTGGCGAGGACACCGACCGGGTAGCCGTCGATATGGGCGAAGCCGCAGACCAGGGTCTCGCCGTATCCCGGCTTGAACTCGTGGAAGCGCGAACCATCGACCAGCCGGGCGATGACCTCCCGAGCGTCATACCCGCGCCGTAGGTCGGCCGGGATGGCGCCGTACAGGCCGGTCGGGTCGTCCTCCGCGCCGGCATCGCTGCTCCCGATGGCCGGCCGGCATCCCTCCAGCCTGGGCCACGGCAGGTCCGGTCCTCCCCGGCCAAGGCTGGCCACGATCTCGCGTCCCAGCGCCAGCGCATGCTCGTCGTCGAGCGCCTCATGATCGGCTACGCCGCTGATGCGGGCGTGGACGGTAGCGCCGCCGAGCTCTTCGGCCGTGACGTCCTCGCCGGTGGCTGCCTTTACGAGCGGCGGGCCGCCCAGGAAGATGGTCCCGGTGCCGCGCACGATGACCGTCTCATCGCTCATGGCCGGCACGTATGCGCCCCCGGCCGTGCACGAGCCCATCACCAGCGCTACCTGCGGGATACCCAGCGCAGACATCTGAGCCTGGTTGTAGAAGATCCGGCCGAAGTGCTCGCGGTCGGGGAAGACCTCGTCCTGGAGAGGCAGGAAAGCGCCACCGGAGTCGACCAGATAGATGCACGGGAGTCGATCGGCCTGGGCTACCTCCTGGGCGCGAAGGTGTTTCTTGACCGTCATCGGGTAGTAGGTGCCGCCCTTGACCGTGGCGTCGTTGGCGACGATCATGCACTCCACCCCGGAGACCCGCCCGATGCCGGTCACGATGCCCGCCCCCGGTGCCTCGTCGTCGTAGAGCCCCGTGGCAGCGAGCGGTGACAGCTCCAGGAACGGGGAACCCGGATCGAGCAGGAGGTCGATGCGCTCGCGGACCGGCAGTTTGCCGCGATCACGGTGCCGCGCCACCGAGCGTTCGTCACCCGCCGCACCGTGCCTGGTCAGGGCATGGGTCCGCGCGCGTAGATCGTGGACCAGGGCGCGCATGGCGGTCGCGTTGCTGTGCGCCTCGCTGGAGGTCGGATCGATGCGGGTCTGGAGAACGGCCATGACTGGCGATGATAGGACCAGCTAGCCTAGAGCCCGCGCTCCTCCGGCCGATACGCCGCGCGAAAGTAGCGTGCCGATGCCCTCTGGCCCGAGCGGCTTGGAGTAGAGGTAGCCCTGGGCGAGATCGCAGCCCAGGTTGGCCAGCCGCCTTGCCTGGGCGCGGGTCTCGACGCCCTTGCCCATGGTGGTGACACGACGAGCCTGGGCTATCGCCAGCAGCGCCTCCGCGAAGACGCCTTCTTCGACTGGTCCGGCAGCTGCCGTGACGAAGGCGGCGTGCAGCTTGACGCCTGTGATGGGCAGGACCCGCAGGTCGAGCAGGGTATCGCCGGCCCCGAAGTCATCGAGGACCAGACTGACGCCCAGATGGGCCAGCGCCGTAGCCGGCCCGACCAAAGTGCCGCACCCTGGCGAAAGCTCGAGGGTCAGCCATTCGGCCAGTATCTCCCATCGATCGAGAGCTGCGGCCACGCCCTTGACGAAGCCGGGCTCGCCGAGCTGACGCAGCGATATGTTGATGCTGACCGAGAGCGAGGGCAAGCGGCTGAAGCCGAGATGCCATGTCCGCAATTGCCGGCAGGCTTCATCCAGGACCCGCTCGCCGATGGGCACGATGAGCCCGGTCTCCTCGGCGATGGGCAGATAGTCGGCCACGGGGATGGTCCCCAGGAGGGGGTGCCGCCAACGAAGGAGCGCCTCGACAGCGGCGATCGAGCCGTTCTGCAGATCGATCAGCGGCTGGTACTCCAGTGCGAAGTCGTCCCGCTTGACCGCTCCCACCAGCTCTTCCCGCAGGTCCACCGTCCCGCGCGAGAGTCGAGGCCGCTCAAGGCGTGCTGTTTCTACCACCGCTGCACCCTACCGATCAGCTCGGTCATAGGCGAGTCGTCCGAAGGTCCTGTGCCCGCCACGCCTCGCGGCGGTACACCGCTTCGCTGGCGACGAGCCTGCCGCCGACGATCTGACGCTTCTTGTCATCGAGCGCACCGCCAGCGAGCAGGCTTGATCAGATGGTCCGGGTGCTCACGGCCGGAGGTCTCGCTCGGGTCGTTCCATCTCAGGCGCGGCAGTCGACCTTGGCTGCGGGGTCGGGGGCCCCCCAGAGGCGTACTGATGTGGGGTCACGCCGAACATCGTCCGGAAGTCGCGGATGAGGTGCGCCTGGTCGCTGTAGCCCAGCTCCGCTGCCACGTGCGCCCAGCGGACGCCTATCTCGCTCTGTCCGCGCTGGGCAGCCTCGTAGAGCCGATAGCGACGGATGACCCACTTCGGGCCGACACCCACGTGATCCCTGAAGCGGCGTTCCAGATGGCGGACGCTCATCGCCGCTTCTCGCGCAAGGCCATCGACCCTGAACA
>JACCYW010000004.1 GCA_013696275.1 Chloroflexota bacterium
TAGTCACCCCACCGGCAGCCGCGGTCCCGGCTGCCCACGAAGGCCTCGTAGCAGGTGAAACCGTCATCGGGTTCGACACCGAACTGGGGCACTCGCACAGGTCCTTGGACCCCGTCGAGGTCGATATACACGTACGCCACGCTCGGGTACACGGTCGGGCCGGCGTATGACATGACCATGGCGCCTTCGCCGTCCGCGTTCACCCCGATGGCCGGTTTGAAGAGGCTGTTCGTCTCGGTGGCGAGGTAGCCCTGCTCGACGACCTCTCCGTTGACGCGTCCATTGGTGAAGAAGGGCCTGACCTGCACCCAGAGCACGCCGTCGCGTTGATCGCTTCCCATGCCGATCGCGGTACCGATGGCACCCCAAAGTCGCCCCTGGGCGTACTTGACCTCGGTCATATCGGTGCCGCTGTCGAGCAAGTTCAGCTCCTCACCGACCGCCCGCGCGAGCGGGCTGCGGCCGGGCCGCTGTTCGACATCAGGCTCCAGCACGTAGCGCAGGCTGGGGATGGTCCGGCGAGACAGGCGCACGTCCGGTTCGGGCAACGCCAGCGAGTCGGTGTTGGACAGGGCCCAGACGCCGATCTTGTCCTCGCGCACGGTGTCGAAGTCGGTCGTGGACAAGAAGAACTGGCGGTTGCCCGGGTACTCGCCGCCAGGTGGGACGGTCATCGGCTGAACGGTGAACGAGGGGTCACCGTCGATGTTTCCGGAGTTGATGCTGACCAGGGTCGGCAGCGCGGCCAACGGGTCGGCGGCATTGGCGGCGAGCAACTGCTTGGACACAGCATAGATCTGCGAACCGTTGAAGGGCCGCCTGAAGATGGAGAACCGGTTGACGCTGATGTAGAAGCCGTTCTGGTCGGCCCCGATGTGCGGGAAGTCGTCGAAGCACGGGCAGCCGCGGTCTGTGGTGTCGCCGGCGGTGGTGTTGATGGAGTAGAAGGACCAGTCGCCCAGCGGATCCGATGTCGCACTGACCGCGATGTACAGGTTCGAGCCGCCATCGAAGGCGCCCGTGAAGGGCTCCTGGTCCAGTTCGGTGACGACGTAGAACCACCGCTCGATCCCCGGCTCATACAGGCACACCGGGTCGAATGAGAAGGGCCCGAATGTCCCGGCGTCACGGTTGATCTCCGGAGCAAGACCGAAGAACTCATTGATCGCCACGGCCGGGACGAGCTGAGCGCCCGCGTAGTCGTACACGGCGATGGCGCTGTTGACGCTGGCCATGGTGAACCCGTTGCCGACGCATAGCGCTTGGTCCGGCGGCTCGCCGGTGAACTGGTTGCCGCCGAACGCGTAACGGCTGTCCGACGCTGTAAGGCTCTCGAACGGCAGTGTTCCCGGGACACGATCCGTGACCTGCGTTGTGGCCGGGTCGGGCGCGGCGTTGGGCGTCACACGGGTGTCCGGCTGAGCATTCGGTCGCTTCACCGGCGGCAACTCGGACGCCGGGTCGGCCGTCGCCGGGTCCGCCGCTGATGGGCCGTGCGGGCCGGCCAGAGCCGTCGCCCGAAGGTTCCCATGGCCCATCCGGCGAAGGGTCTCGTATCTCTGCGCGGTCTCGCTGGCCACCGACTGGTCCGCGTTGGACACCGGCTCGGCGGCACCGGCCGAAGGAAGCAACGTCGCGAGCAACAACGCTGACGTGCCAGTGGCTACGAGTAGCCTTCGCTTCATCCCGGACCTCCCCTGACCCTCGGCTCGGAACCTCGGGGAGTCTGAGCACCGTGACCGACTCACGCCCGGGACGGACTGGGGGTGCTTCCCCTCGGGGCAGCACGGCGAGATCGAGGGCGTCCTCGCCGCGCCAGGAGACTGTACAGGTCCGGGCGGTTCTCGGATAGTCTGCCCGAAGACACATGGCGGTGGCGTGCGCTCTAGGATGCGAAGCTCACGGACCGAGCCGGCACGGCACGGGGTGGATGGGAGTCTCGACGTGGACGAGAGTTTCGATTTCGTGATCATCGGCGCCGGCGCCGCCGGCGAAGCGGCGGCCGGTCTCGCTCTGACCAGAGGAGCTTCGGTGGCCGTCATCGATGACGACCTCATCGGCGGCTCGTGCGCCTACTGGGCATGCATGCCCTCCAAGGCTTTGCTGCACGCGGCGGCGGTCCACCACGCTGGCGGCGACTACCCATGGCCAAGGGCATCCGACTTCCGCGACTACATGATCAACCGCGAAGGCATCGACTATCCCGATGACTCGGCAGCTCTGGCCCGGCTCACGAAGCAGGGTGGCATCGTCATCCGGGGCCGTGGGCGGCTGGCCGGACCCGGCCGCGTGGAGGTCATGGCCAAAGGCACCGTCGGCGGGGAGGTGCGGTCACTGCGGGCCGGCAACGTGATCATCGCGGTCGGATCGCATAGCAAGATCCCGCCCACCGACGGCCTCGCCGGCGTGGCCTATTGGACGAACCGCGAGGCGACATCGGCACGCGAGCTCCCGCGCAGCCTGCTGGTCATGGGCGGCGGCCCGACCGGAGTGGAGCTCACCCAGGTGTATGCGCGCTATGGCGTCCCGACCACCATCGTCGACTCCAATGACCGGCTGCTGTCCAAGGATCACCCGCTCTCATCGCGCTATATCCAGCGCGCGCTCGAGCGCGATGGGGCGACGGTGCGGACGGGTGTTCGCGCCCAACGTGTCACGGCCGCGGACGGGGCCGACGGCGCCCATCGGGTCGAGCTCTCGGACGGCTCCGCGGTGGAAGGCCATGAGATCCTGGTGGCCGTCGGTCGAGCCTTTCCGGTCGAAGATCTGGGCCTGGAGTCGGTCGGTGTGTCCATCTCGGACGGGAGCGCGCCGCGGCCCGACGCCGCGCTGCGACTGGCGGATGGCGTCTTCATCGTGGGTGATCCGGCCGGTCCGGAGATGCATACGCACATCGCCCACTACGAGGGCGAGATGGCCGTCCGCATCGCGCTCGGCGATGAGGTCACGCCAGACTTCCGGGCCATCCCGCGAGCCACCTACACCGACCCCGAGACCGGCTCGGTCGGGCTCCTCTTGAACGAAGCGCACGACCAGGGACACGAAGATGCGTTCGAGGAGACGGCCGACCTGGCGGAGAGCGCGAAGGGCTTCGTGACGCAGTCAGAGGGTCACGTAAGCATCGTGGTCGACGGCCAGGACGGCGTGCTGCTGGGGACTTTCATCTGTGGCTCCGGCGCATCCGAGGCCATCCACGAGGCGGTCCTGGCGGTCAAGCTGCGGACGCCGCTGCATGTGTTGGCTGACACCATCCACGCCTTCCCGACCACGGCCCGGGTGTTGGGCGGCCTGTTCGCCAAGGCGGCGCGGCGACTGTAGAGCCGGGAGGTGATGGGAGACGCTGCCCATCTCCCGACGGGCGCCATCGACCGGCCGATGTGTCGTTGGTCCAGCCGCGGCCCGAGGTCAGCCGGGACACCTACCACTCCTGCTGCGGCTCGAAGCCAAGGATCTCCTTCCGGATAGATTCGAACGGATACTCGAACGATCCGCTCCCACGAGCCGAGTTACCTGAGCCGTGTCAACGGAGCCGACATATCGGGATCAACGGCCGGCCAAGCCTGGGCTCATTCTCACCAGCAGCGCTTATGGCATGACTTCAGCGGCCCGCAAGCGCTTGCCGCCTGCTTGTTGGTTGGCTGGCTGGCCTCGTGAAAGGGCGCCGCAGGGCGGGGAGCCATCGCATCGCCCCTCGAGCCGGCTGCCGTCCGAGCCGAACCCTTCGCACTGAGGCCGGTCACCGTCCTCGAAGCCAGCGCAGGTCCGCCGCCACCAGGCGCGATCCGCGCTAGTCGAACTCGGCGAGGCGCCTGGCCAGCATCGACTCGGTCTCGTAGTAGGCC
>JACCYW010000044.1 GCA_013696275.1 Chloroflexota bacterium
GAGATGCGGCGGAAGACGATCAAGGTGAGTACCGCTGTCACGGAGTAGCTGATGGACGAGGCGATGGCTGCGCCGGCGATGCCCGCCAGCGGGATGGCTACCAGGTTGGCGCCGATATTGAGCGCCAGTCCGGTACCGACGAGCCACGTATATACGCCGGGCGATCCCGCCGCGATGACGAAGTGAGTGAGCACCGACACGACGCCATACGCGACGACCCCCGGCAGCAACAGCCGCAGCGTCTCACCGCCACCCGCGAACGCCTGACCGTAGGCCCATTCGACGAGCGCCGGAGCGCCCACCGCCAGGGGCAGTGCGAGGATGATGCCGAGGGTCACGACCAGCCTGGTCATGGTGCTGGCAAGCGCCGTCGAGTCGGTCCCCGGGATGACCGCCCGACTGAACAGCACAAGGCCCAGCGCATTGGGCAGATACCACAGCACCTCGGCCAACCCGGCAGCCACCGAGTAGACGCCGGTCGCGCTAACACCGATGAGCAGGTTCACCAGGAATGCGTCGACTCGATAGCTCAGCCGCTCCGCCAGCGCGCCCAGTACGGTGCGGCTGCCGAACCTCAGCTGCTCGCGCAGAAGCGCCAGGTCCGGACGGAGGCCCAGACTCCCATCGCGACGGACGGCGAGCACGATGGCCAGCACGGTCACTACCAGAGTGATCAGGTTCAGCGCCAGGGCACCCTCGAGCGAGAGTCCCACCGAGGCCACCACGCTCGCGGTCAGGAGTAGCAGAAGGGCGCGTCGCAGCAGTCGTACGGCGTTGTAGGACACGATGCGCCGCCGACCGACCAGGCCGAGCAGCCCGACACCGAAGAACAGCTCGCCCGGGATGGCCAGCGCACCAAGCAGGAACTGGCTGTCGGAGATACCCGGTAGCACGGACCGAAGGGGACCGGACAGGGTGCCCGGTCCGAACAGGGCGACGCTGACGATGGTCGCCAGGCCGCCCACCACCAATGTCCACAGGACCACATTGGCGAAGCCGCTCCTCGCCGCCTCCCGCGAGCGAGCCACCACGATGGCCAGCGAGCGGTCGAGGCCCATCCCCACCGCCAGAGCCACGAGGCTCGGGAACAGGACCAGGAGATAGAAGGCGCCCTTGCCGTCCGGACCAAGCGCGCGGGCCAGGATTACATCGGCGCCGATGATGACCGCCGTCAGCAGGAGTCTCGAGCCCAAGGTCAGCATCGTGTCGCGGCCGACCCCGCCAGAGGAGCTGCCAGGCTGACGTCCTGGGCCGCCGACGTGCTCCGCTGTGCTGCCGGTGCCGGGCGTCATCGCGGCACCCTCCTCCGGCCTCGCTGAGTGGGCGAGTCTAGCACCATGGGCACACCGTCCAGCGTGATGCCACGTCGGCCCGTGCGCTGTGTCGGCCGGGCGCGTGCCCGGTCGGCCAAGCGCGTGCCTCCGTCGGTCGGACCCGTGCTCCTGGGGCCGGGCTGCTCGCTGAGCGGCCCATCGGGCCATTGGAGCCGCAGTGCCGGGGGCTCACCGGTCGGGCTGCTCGCTGGGTGGCCCATCGGACCGTTGGCGGACCGGGGAAGGGCTGACCCTGCGCGGTCGTCGGCTGGGCCCCGTGCCTCCGTCGGCTGGGTCGTGCCTCCGTCGGTAGGGCTGCTCGCTGAGCGGCCCATGGACCGCTGGCGGCCCGGGGAGGGCCACCGTTGCGCTGTGTCGGCTGGGCCTCGTGCCTTCGTCGGTCGGGCTGCTCGATGGGTGGACGATCGGCCGCTGGGAGCCAGGGGAGGGGCACCGTTGCTCGGCCGTCGGCCAGGCCCCGTTCCTTCGTCGGTCGGGCTGCTCGATGGGTGGACGATCGGCCGCTGGGAGTCGGTCGGCCGGCTGCCCGCTGCCCGGGGATGGGCCTTGCGATGCTCCGCCGGTCCGGCCGGCCCTTGGCGGTTGATGGGCATGAGTCGGCGGCGCGCACTTCTCAAACCACGATCAGCGCGTCGCCTCCTGGATCGTGGCCCGCGCGAAGGGCAGCCATGGCCCTCCGCGGCCCCACGGGAAAGACGGTCCGGATGATCGGTTCGGCCGCACGCAGGGCCTGTCTGTTTTCCTTTGTGTCCGAGACCACCAATATCAGTCGACCGACGCCCCCGTCCCGCTTCTTGATCTGCTCGCGGCGGATGAGAGCCTGGATGTCGTGAAGCTTGACCTCAGCCTCGCAGGCAACGACGACATCTCGGTACCGCGGTACGGCGTCCCAGGCTCGCAGGTCGTCGGGTCTGGGAAAGGGGACCTCGAATGACCAGCTCCACAGCGGCCCCAGTCGACTCTGCAGCCGGGCCAGCAACTTCAAGTGTCCGGCGTCACGCACTCTTGGACCAGCGGGATAGGCGCGCAGCGCGAGATCCAGGCCGAGCACTGACGCGATGGTCGATAAGAGAACGAAATCGATGTCCTTGACCTCTGCCCTCTCGACGCGCCCAAAGCGTGAACGGGAGATGCCGACCTCTTGGGCGACCCTCTGCTGGCTGACGCCCGCGCCGACCCTGGCCTGACGTATCTCACCCAGGACCGCTCTGAGCCGCGCGGCTCCGATACGAGCCCCACGATGTGCGCAACGTTCCCTGCTCGCCATGCGGGTGAATATGTCGAACGGCACTTAGCGGCCGATCACCTGCTGGCCCATCGGTGAGTGGTACGCAAGGCGGACGGTTGGACGCCCGGGCCGCACCGCCGGGTTCCTCTCACCCGTCGGGCCCGCTCGCTGGGTGGCCCATCGGACCGCTGGCGGCCCGGGGAAGGGCTATCCCTGGCGCTGTGGCGGCCAGGCCTAGGCCTCCGTCGGTCGGGCTGCTCGCTGAGCGGACGCTCGGACCGTTGGCGGCCCGGCGGAGGGCTGCCCCTGCGCTGGATCGGCCAGGCCTGGGCCTCCGTCGGTCGGGCTGCTCGCTGGGCGGACGACCGGACCATTGGGGCCGCACTGCCGGGTGCTCGTCGGTCGGGCTGCTCGCTGAGCGGCCGATCGCCGCTGCTCGGCAGCGCGGCCCGGATCCAACAGGGAGCAGCGCGGCCCGGATCCAGAAGCGACGCCATCCTGACCGCCTCGGAACGCCATCCGGCCGCCGCCACCTATCCTTCCGGATGTGGCCGAGAGTGTGGATGAGCGTCAGACGATAGTCGGTGGTGCGACAACGCCGTGGTGGCGCGGAGCGTCCTTCACGCTGCCGACCTCGCTGACCAGTCGGGGCATCGGCTCGCTGATCGTCTGGGAGGCAGGGCTGCTCCTCGGGTACGTCGTCCTCCGCAGCGTCCACGCCGCCGACCCGCTGCTGGTCGCCTGGGCCGTCCTGGCCATCGTCACGGCCGTCGTCTCGCCCATCTCCGGCCTGGTACTGGTAGCTGCCCTGGTGCCGTTCACCGAAGCGGTGACCGCCGATGGTCGCATCACCGTGGCGCCCGTGCTCGTAGGGGCGCTGCTCGTGTCGGCCTCGCTGCGGCTACCGCGCTGGCTGCGCGCCCTGCGCCGCTGCGACAGGCAGCTGCGCATCTGGGCGGGCGCGGTGGCCC
>JACCYW010000047.1 GCA_013696275.1 Chloroflexota bacterium
CGGCCACCGCGAGTTCCGCTCACTCATGGCAAGCAACCCGACCATCCAGGTCGACATCCTTCAGGCACTCGCCGCCCGCGTGCGCAACCTGCAACCCGAGGCGGAGTGACCGGTAGCCCCGGTGGCGTAGCTGAGGGCCGGGATGCTGCGATGGTGGGCTGGCTAGGGGCGACGATCCATGGCGACCGCGCCGCCGACTAGCCCACGCCGCGGCCCGATGCCGAGAGCTTTCGGACCGGTGCATCAGTTTCGGGCATGAGATCGCAGGACGACATCGTCGACATCCCTTGGCGATCGACCACCGGTGTCGATCCAGGGGGCGAACCGTTCATCATCCAGGCCCTCGATGCACCGGTCCACCTGATGGAATGACCAGTCGGTAGTATCAGCACGACCGGCCAACCGCTCGAGTATCGTCTCGCGCGGAGCGCGGAGAGTCACGTGCCTAACGTCCACTCCGCCGGTCCGTAGCCGGCCTATGATCTCATCGAAGTAGACGGGCGCGACCAGCGTCATCGGCACGATCACAGGGCGGCCATAAGTGGTCGCGATGGACTCGATCACCACGCGAGTGATCGTCCGCCACGGCGGCATGTCTTGGAAGTCTTGCGTCTGGGCATCGGGCGGCACCGTAAGGCGCAGGTAGTGGCCTATCGACTCGGGGTCGACCACGATGGCATCCCGGAGGCGCCGCCGAAGTAGCTCGGCAACGGTCGACTTGCCCACCCCGAAGGCGCCGTTCAGCCAGAGGACGTCGAAGCCGGCCTGACTCTCCATCAAGCGAGGGTATAGGCGGCGGGCGATACCGAACTGATGCACGACCGAAGAGAGACGGCGGCCCAAGGCCACCACGAGCGTCGTGGCCCAGGGCCACTATCCAGGGCCCGGGGCTCTTGACGACGCCCAGATCCCCAGACGGATGTGCCCCTCGATAGGTCGAGGCCAGGTCACGGGAAGGCCGGTTCGTGCTGCGTTCCCGCGACACATCGCCGATGGGCTAGTGTGGAGCGTGCCAGGACACCGTCCGGCTACACGAGGCGCTACAGCTGCCCGACCCGGTCGAAAGGCTCACTTGCCTCGGCATCGAGCATGGCTACGTTTGTAACGGACGCACTAGCTCCGTACAGGGTGCCCCACAGGTGTGCCCCGCATAGGGTGTTGACAGGCGTGGTGGGGACCGCCTATGCTCCGCCATCGCGCCGGACGCCCGTGCGGCGCACAACGATCGCAGAGGAGTCGTCACAGCTTGACACCCACCGTCCGCCTCACAAGCACCGCAGCGCCTCGGCTGCGGATGGGTGCGCCCAACGGCGCCCCGGACAAGGGAGATCCCTGCCCTTCGTAGGTCTGCCAAGGCACTAGCTGCCACGCAGAGCCGGAGGGCTGGTTAGGCCCCCCGGCTTTTTTCGTGCCTCGCTCCAGGGCGAGGGACTCGGATGGAGCCACTAGCCCGAACGGGGCCACAGAGTCGGTCATCGAGTCCCCACCCACCAGGAGCACCAAACCATGGCCATAACCACAGGATCTCGACCTTCCGCGGTCGAGCCGGCTGTGCGCCCGCCTGCTCCTGACGTGCCGACGCCAGGTCGGGCAGCGCAGGACGCTGCCTCGGAAGCGACGCCAACGTCTTCGGCGGCAAGAGGCGTCCGGCCAGTGCCGGCACTGCTCGTCGATCACGTGACCAAGCGGTTCCAGACCGGGCGCAAGAAGAAGCCGGTCATCGCCATCAACGATGTATCGCTGCGCATCGAGCGTGGCGAGGTGTACGGCGTCCTCGGCGCCAACGGCGGTGGCAAGTCCACCCTCATCCGCCTCGTCAGCACGCTGCTCACGCTCGATACCGGTCGGGTCGAGGTCTTCGGCTACGACATCGAGCGCGATGAGATGTCGGTCAAGCGGATCATCAACCGCGTCTCGGTCGATGCCGCGTTCTTCAAGAAGCTGTCACCGGCCGAGAACCTGCTCTACGCGGCGCGGCTCTATGGCTTGGATGCAGGCAGCGCCCGACAGGAGGCAGTACGGATCCTCTCCCGGCTCGGCATCAAGGAGTCCCGGCTCTCGCGGCCTCTGGAGCAGATGAGTCGGGGGATGCAGCAGAAGGTGGCCATCGCCAGGTCGATCCTGACCAGCCCGACCCTGCTGCTCCTGGACGAGCCAACGACCGGGCTCGATCCGCGCTCGAAGCTGGACGTGCAGACCTTCGTGGAAGAGCTGCGCGACAGTCACGACGCGACGATCGTGCTGACCACGCACGACCTCGTCGAGGCGGAGCGCCTGTGCGATCGCATCGGCATCCTGAACGACGGACGTCTGATCGTGGAAGGGACGGCCGATGAGCTCAAGGAGCTCGTCGCACAGGACCACGACCAGGAGCCGACGCTGCAAGCCGTGTTCATGACCTACACCGGCCGCTCGCTCGACGATGACGTCGAGGAGGACGGGGCCGCTGACGACGAATGACCGACTCATATCACCACGGAAAGGAGGTGACCAAGCCATGCGCATAGACAACGACATCCGACTGTGGATGACCCTCGACCAAAGGACGCGGGAACTGCGGCACGCCCACCAGATCCGACTGGCCAGGCGCCACCAGGCTCGCCTCGAGCGCCGACGCGTCCGCCGCACGGTCGGGCGTTCCCTCATCCGGTTGGGGCATCGCCTCGCCGGCGAGCACGCCTCCGCCCTTGAGCCGGCTCGGTCCCGATGACGGGCCGGGCTGGCTCCCACCCCGTGACCAATGGAGCGACCTCCGCGATGACCACTCTCGCGCGCGAGATGAAAGCGAGCTACGCCTTCGTCGAGCGCAACTTCTTCCTGACCAAGCGCTACTGGGGCTGGGAGGTCGGCTGGCTCATCTATGCGCTGGCCGGTGCGCTGTCGATCACGCTCATCGGCCAGGACCAGGGCGATCAGCGACTGCTCATCTCGCTGCTCATCGGGGCCGTCTTCTGGAACTACGTGTCGATCGTCTTCAGCTTCATCGCCGAGACGGTCGCCTGGGAGCGCTGGGAGGGGACCCTTGAGTACACCTTCATGGCGCCCATCCGGCGCTATACGCAGCTGGTGGGCTCCACGCTCTACGCGGTCATATATGGCCTCATCCACACCGGCTTCGTGCTGCTCGTGCTAGTGCTCTTCTTCGGCCTGGATCTTTCCCGTGCCGACTTCCTGACGGCCGCCATCTTCACTCTGCTGGGCTCTCTCTCCCTGGTCGGGATCGGCATGATGGCGGCCATCCTGCCGCTGCTCTACGTGGAGCGCGGTGCGCAGATGACCTTCGTACTGCAGTCGTTGTTGCTGCTATTCAGCGGCGTCTATTTCCGGATCGAGATCCTGCCCCACTGGATGCAGGTCGTCTCGGCCTTCTCGCCGGGCACGTATCTGCTCGATGGCGTCCGGCGGGGGCTGATGGACGGCACCCCCGTGACATCGCTGATCCATGATGTCTGGCCTCTCCTGGTCATGGCCATCGTCCTCATCCCGGTCGGTGTATGGACCTTCGGTCGAGCCGAGCGGTACGCCAAGCGGACCGGCAAGCTGAAGCGGGTCGGCTGATGCTGGCACCGAGCGTGGACCTCGCGACCTATGGCTGGGATCCAGCCTGGCAGGCGACGTTCGCCGAGCACGCCGGCGCCGGGTTCGTGCCTGGCCGGGTCGTCAGCCAGGCACGCGAACAGGTCGATGCGATCACCGCGACCGGGCCAGTGGTGGCCATCATGCAGCGCGGTTTCCGCCGCGCTGCCGTGGCCGCTGGGGACTACCCGACGGTCGGGGACTGGCTGACTCTCGAGCCGTTCGCGGATGGATCGGGAGCGGCGGTCAGGGCGGTATTGCCCCGCCGCAGCGCTTTCGCCCGTGGTCGTTCGGACGGCAGCGGGCAGGTCGGGCGTCAGGTGGTGGCCGCCAACGTGGACACCGTATTCATCGTCGTCGCCCTGACCCGTGACTACAACCTGCGCCGCGCCGAGCGTTATCTCGCACTGGCGTGGAGCAGCGGGGCTCATCCGGTCGTCATCCTCAACAAGGCCGACCTCGCCGACGATGCGGCGGGCCGCCGCGAGGAGGTGGCCGCCCTCGCCGCAGGAGCGGATGTTCACGTCCTGAGTGCCCTCACCGGTGCTGGCTTGGAGGCGCTGGCGCCCTACCTGGTCGCCGCGCGGACGGTCTGCCTGCTGGGGTCGTCAGGGGTCGGCAAGTCGACCATCACCAATGCCCTCCTCGGCGAAGGGCGCCAGCGGGTGCGCGATGTTCGGGAAGACGACCATCGAGGACGTCACACGACCACCGGGCGCGAGTTGTTCGTGCTGCCAGGCGGCGGTCTCCTCATCGACACGCCCGGTATGCGCTCGATCGGTCTATGGGAGTCCGACGATGGACTGGAGACGACATTCGCCGACATCGACGCTCTCGCCCCGAGCTGCCGCTTCAGTGATTGCTCTCATCGGGCCGAGCCCGGCTGCGCTGTCATCGCAGCCATCGAAGCCGGCGACCTCGATCCCGAACGGCTCAGCAGCCAGCGCAAGCTGGAGCGTGAACTCCGCGCCCAGGAGAGGCGTGCTTCGCCCCCGGCAGCGCGCCTCGCGACACGTCGCTTCGCGCGCGCCATACGGACCGTCAACAAGGAGAAACACCGGATGCAAAGGTGGGAATACCCATGAGCACGATAGCGACGGGGTCGACGGTGAGGCTGTCCGACGCGCCACCGATACGGGGCCTTCGCTTCCGGCATTACGCGGGAGCGACCGACCATCCAGCGATGGTCCGCGTGAACAATGCCGTGGCCGAGGCCGACAAGGATGATGAGGTCGCCACGGTAGCCGGCATGGACGTCGACTATGCGAACCTGTCCAACTCGGATCCCTTCCGGGATGCGCTGCTGGCCGAGGTCGACGGTGACCTGGTGGCATATTCGCGCGTCGAGTGGGAGGACGACAATTCCGGAGGCCGCAGCTACAACTGCTTCGGATTCGTGCATCCCGAGTGGCGGCGCCAGGGCATCGGGCGCTCGATGCTCCACCACGATGAGGCTCGACTCAGGGAGATCTGCGCAGAGCATCCGCATGATCGTCCGCGCTGGCTGGCCTCCTGGGGCAACGATACGAACAGCGGCAACAGCCGCCTGCTCACCAGTGAGGGCTACGTCGCGGTGCGGCACTTCTACGAGATGATCCGGGCTGACCTGGAGGACATCGCGGAGGCGCCGATGCCGGACGGCTTGGAGATCCGACCGGTGAAGGAGGAGCACATGAGGGCCTTGTTCGCGGCCGATGTGGAGGCCTTCCGCGACCATTGGGGCGGAGTAGATGGCACGGAGAACTCCTTTCAGCGGTGGGTCAAGAGCCCTGACTTCGATCCATCGCTCTACCTGGTCGCTTGGCAAGACGACCAGATCGCGGGCGCCGTCCTGAACGGCATCTACCCGGTCGAGAACGAACGGCACGGTTTCCAGCGCGGCTGGCTCGATTCGGTCTTCACGCGCCGAGCCTGGCGGCAGCGTGGCCTGGCCAGGGCGCTCATCGCGCGTTCCTTCGTGCTGCTCAAGGAGCGCGGGATGACGTCAGCAGCGCTGGGGGTCGACGCCACCAACCCGCATGAAGCCCTGCGCCTTTACAAGGAGTCGGGCTTCGCCATCGGCCACAGCGCGACCGCCTACCGCAAGCCGATGGATGCGGTCATCGGGCCGGAGTGGTCGTGACCGGCTCGAGGTCGGACTCGGCCAGCTACAGGTCGGACTCGGCCAGCGGTTCCAGCCGGAAATAGACACCCACGTCCCGGATATGACCACGCCCGGCGCGGTACATGACGTTGCCTGGAAAGGGATGCTGATCGGTCGCTTGGATGGCTGCCTCGCGCTCGTTCCCGTCGGCCAGCCGCACCGGCCGGAACTCCAGAGCTGGTCCCTGGTGCCAGCGCAGCTCGCCTCGCC
>JACCYW010000088.1 GCA_013696275.1 Chloroflexota bacterium
AGGCTCGCTCGCTTGACCAGTTCCAGGTCGCGGAAGCCACGCTCCCACAGATCCTCGACATCCTTCACAGTCACGCCCGAGCAGTGACAGATGGTCCCTGCGGTAGGGGCAGGCGGCAGCCGGAACGCCTTGGCCGCGCCGCCCACGAGGCTGACCGGGAGGTCCGCCGCCATCCGCGCCAATGGGTCGCGCGCGGCGTAGCCCAGCCCCAGGATCACCGTGTCGCACGGGGTGGCCCGCTCATCGCCGCCCTCCCCGTCGCGCGTCACGACCCCCGATACGCGTTCCGTTCCTTCTATGCGCAGCAACCGGCCCGACAGGGGGGTGCACGGCACCTCGTTCGGCGGCTCGCCGATGGCCACCGCGACACCCAGATCGACGCCCGCGGCGTGCAGCTGGATGGCCGCCCGGACGGTCATCAGGCCCTTGAGGTCGTTGCCCGGACAGACCGCTTGGAGCTCGGCCGCGCCGGCGGCCACGACGACCTCGCGACAGGTCAGGTGGCGCATGCCCTGAGGTGTCCGCACGATGACCGTCGGCCCGGCGTAGATGGCGACCGCCTCGCTGCCGTCGCCCGCGTCGATCAGTTCGACCACCCGACCGGCCGCCCCCGCCTCGGCCGCCGCCCTGGTACCGGAGTCACCGCCGCCGATGACCACCACGTCGACGTCCGCCCGCTCGACCCGGAGACGGGGCGACGGGTTCGTGAGTCCGGCCCGACCGGCGCCCCTGAGTGGCGGCTGGCCCACGGCGGGGTGTCGCTGGACGACGAGGCCCGGCCTGGCCGGCGTCTGACAGGTCCGAACGTAGGCAACGCCGTCGACCTCGGCCACGCAATTCCCGCAATCGCCGGCCAGGCAGACCGTTCCGCCCTGGGCGGGATGCTCGCCGGCACGAAGGATCGCCACGGCGACCGTATCGCCAGCTCGGTATGGGATGGGGCGATCGTCCAGGACGAAGCGTCCCTCCACGGTCAGCGGCCCGCTCCGTTCACTGGCGCATCCGCGTGCCCTCGGGATCGAAGATCGGTCCGACCTGGAGGCGGGCGGGTCGCCGGCGGCCGATGATCTCTATCTCGAAGCGGCCGTTCGCCTCAGGCGAGCTCAACGGTGTCGGGACGTAGCCGAGCGCCACCGAGACCTTGCTGTGGTGAGCGTAGCCGCCAGAGGTGACCCAGCCGACGACTTCGCCATCGTGCCAGATCGGTTCGTCACCGATGGCATCGGCTGGATCGTCCGGGTCGGGCTCCACCACCAGCGTGACCAGCCGTCGGGCCGGCCCAGTGGCCAGCTCCGCTTCGTGTGCTGCTCGGCCGATGAAATCGTGGTCCAGCTTGATGTAGCCGGTCAAGCCCGCCTCCAGCGGGGTGTAGATCGGTCGGAACTCACGGAACCAGGTGCCGAAGCCCTTCTCCAGGCGGAGCGACATCAAGGCCCGCAGTCCGAACAGTCGGATCCCAGCGTCGGCGCCGGCGTCCATCAGCAGATCGAACAGCGCGCGCTGGTATTCCGGCGCCACCCACAACTCGTAGCCCAGGTCGCCGGTGTAACTGAGTCGACCGATGCGCGCCGGGACCATGCCGACATCGATGGACCTGAAGTCCATGAACCGGAACGAGCTCGTGGCCAGGTCCATGTGGGTGACCTTCTGCAATACCTCGCGGGCTCGAGGTCCGGCGACCGACAGACCGACCAGGCCCAGTCCCAGCACGCGGAACGAGACTTCACCATCCGGGGGCAGATGGTCCAGGAACCAGCGGCTGTGATGTGTCTCCGCAGCCTGCGAGCCGAACAGATAGAACTCGTCATCGTCAGCTCGGGCCACGGTGAACTCGCCCAGGATCCGCCCTTGCGGGTTCAGCATCGCGGTCAGCACGATCCGGCCCACCCGGGGCAGCCGGTTGGTCAGCAGGCCAGACAGCCATCCAGCCGCGCCAGGCCCGCGCACGTGGTACTTGGCGAAGTTCGATGTCTCGATGAGGCCCACTCGCTCACGCACCGCCGCCGATTCAGCCGCCACCTGGCGCCAGGCGTTGGAGCGGCGGAAAGTGACCTCTTCAGCAGGCTCCTTGCCGCGCTCCTGGAACCAGAGCGGATGCTCCAGGCCGAACGAGGCACCCCAGACCGCGTTGGCTGCCTTGAGGCGGTCGTATACAGGAGTGGTGTGCAGCGGCCGTCCGGCCGGCAGCTCCTCGTTGGGGAAGGTGATGCGGAATCGGCGCGCGTAGTTCTCGCGCACTTTCGCGTTGGTGTACCCGATGGTCGCGTAGTCGCCGTAGCGGGCGACATCCATGGCCCAGATATCCATGCCCGGGTCACCCTGCGTCATCCATGCCGCGAGCGCCAGGCCGACGCCGCCACCCTGCGAGAGACCGGCCATGACCGCACAGGCCACCCAGTAGTTGCGCAGGCCACGGATGGGACCGACAAGCGGATTGCCGTCAGGCGAGAACGTGAACGGGCCATTGATGACACGCTTGATGCCGACCGTGGCCATCGCCGGATAGTGGCGGAAGGCGACCTCCAGTTCGGGCGTCAGGCGATCGAGATCGGGCTTGAGCAACTGGGCCTCGAAGTCCCACGGGGTCTCGCGTGGTGACCACGGGACGCAGGCCTGCTCATATGTCCCGAGCAGCATGCCGCCGCCCTCCTGGCGGATGTAGATCTCGCCGCCGAAGTCCATGGCCATGGCCATCTCCTTGCCGGTCGCCGCCCGGTTCGCGGCGACTTCCGGCATGTCGTCGGTGAGCAGGTACATGTGTTCCATGGCCAGGACCGGAAGCTCGATGCCCACCATCCGGCCGACCTCCCGGCTCCATAGACCGGCCGCGTTCACGATGTGCTCGGCGTGGATCGTCACGCCGGTATCCGTATGCACATCCCACGTCCCGTCCGGTCGCTGGCTGAGGGCCGTGACGGCGGTGTGCCGGTGCACCTCTGCGCCGGCCATGCGGGCGCACATGGCATACGCGCGGGTGACCCCGGATGGGTCGACATGCCCTTCCACCGGGTCGTACAACGCGCCCACGAAGCAGCTCGGATCGAGCAGCGGAAAGAGGTCCCGGGCCTCCGACGGCGTGATCAGCTCCAGGTCCATGCCCAGATAGCGGCCGCGGGCCTGAGTCATGCGCAGGAAATCCATCCGCACTTCCGTATCGGCCAGCATCAGCCCGCCGGGCAGGTGGATGCCGCAGTCCTGCCCACTTATGCGTTCTATCTCCTCGTACAACTGGACGGTGTACTGCTGGAGCTTCGACACGTTCGGGTCGCCGTTGAGCGTGTGCATACCGCCGGCTGAATGCCAGGTCGAACCCGAGGTCAGTTCCTTGCGCTCCAGGAGCATGACGTCGGTCCAACCGGCCTTGGTCAAGTGGTAGAGCACGGCGCAGCCGACCACGCCGCCGCCGATGACGACGACGCGGGCCGATGACCTCATGGTGACCCTCCGGACCGGCTCAGAAGTCGGTCGGCACGCCGCCCTCCGCCTTGCGGCGAGCGACGAAGGCGGAGAGCTCGTCTCGGATGGTCGGCTCGATGGGCGGTGGCGTATACGCGGCCAGGAGCTCCTTGGCGATGCCGTTGGCCTTGGCCGCCGCCTCAGGGCTACCCGCTTCCTGCCACGTCTCGAAGTTCCGCCAGTCGGAGAGCATCGGCTTATGGAAAGCGGTCCGGAAGCGAGACTGCGTGTGCTCGGCGCCGAAGAAGTGGCCGCCGGGTCCCACCTCCCGGATGGCGTCAAGGCCGAGTGTCTCGTCGTCTACCACTACCGGGTCCAGGAACGCGGCGACCATCTGCAGCAGATCGGCATCCAGGACCATCTTCTCGAAGCTGGCGTGTAGCCCGCCCTCCATCCAACCCTGCCCATGCATCAGCAGGTTGACGCCGCCCATGACCGCGCCCCACAGCGAGAAGACCGACTCGTATGCGGCCTGGGCATCGCCCGCGTTGGCAGCACATACATTGGATGAGCGGTAGGGGAGCCTGTATCGACGGGCCAGTTGCCCGCTGATGATGGCCGTGCGCATGTACTCCGGTGTCCCGAAGGCGGGTGCGCCGGACTGCATGTCGACGTTCGAGGTGAACCCGCCGTACACGACCGGCGCGCCGGGCCGCACGACCTGGGTCATGACCACTCCCGCCAGCGCCTCGGCGTTCTGCTGAGCGAGCGCGCCGGCGAGGGTCACCGGTGCCATCGCCCCGGCCAGGGTGAAGGGCGTCATCACCACGACCTGGTTGCGCGCCGAGTACTCCATGATGCCGTGGAGCATCGGGGCGTCCAGCCGCAGCGGCGAGCTGGAGTTGATGACGGTGAAGATGGACGGCTCGCGGTCCAGGTCGGCGTCGTCCACGCCTCGAGCGATACGCACCATCTCCAGACAATCGCGGTTGCGCTCCCGGCCCAGGCTATAGGCGTGGACCGGCTTGTCGGCCAGGGTCAGTAGGTCGTAGAACGCGTCGAGGTGGCGGACCGATGCGTGTAGGTCGACCGGTTCGACCGGGTAGCCACCGAAGAAGTGGACGGTCTCCAGCATCTGGGCGAGCCGGACGAGGTTCTGGAAATCGGCCTGATTGCCTACCCGGCGTCCGCCATCAAGGCCGGACACGTTGGGCGGGCTTGAGACAGCGCCGAAGGCGAGGTGGTCGCCACCGATGGTGAGGTGATGCTCGGGGTTGCGGGCATGGAGGATGAAGGACGACGGAGCCGTGCGGATGAGCTCGGTGACCATGCCGGGCTCGAAGCGGACCCGCTCGGTCCCGGGTTCCACCCGGGCACCGGCCGCGGCCAGCCGATCGCGCGCCTCGGCATCCAGGAAGTCCATGCCGATCTCTTCCAGGATGCGCAGGGACGCCTCGTGGATCGACTCTAGCTCATCCTCGGAAACGACCTC
>JACCYW010000100.1 GCA_013696275.1 Chloroflexota bacterium
CCGTCGCTCACCACGATGACTATGCCGCTCGTGCGCAGGACGCGCCGAGCCCAGCGGATGTTGAACTCACGGAACGATTCGCCGATCCGCGTGCCGCCCGACCAGTCACGTACCACGCTGGCCACACGCTCCAGGGCAACGTCCGGATCCCGGCCACGCAACTGCCTGGTCACGCGCGTCAACCGGGTGCCGAAGACGAACGCTTCCGTGCGCACCCGGGAACGCATCAGCGCATAGGCGAACCGAAGCAGGAGGCGAGAGTGGCGCTCCATCGAGCCAGATATGTCGCAGATGACGACGACCGAACGCGGCTTGCGGACGGGCCTCCGCCAGAGCCAGGTGATGGGGTCACCGCCGGTCGCCAGGTTCTCCCTGAGCATCGGCCGCAGGGCGACCATCCGGCCGTGCGAGTGGAGCTCCCAACGCCGCGTACGCCGGGCATCCAGGACAGGCGTGAGGCGGTCGATGAGGCGCTCCGCCTCGCGCAGCTCGGGACCGCTCATCTGTTCGAAGTCGCGATGCCTCAGAGCCTCGCCCCCACTGTAGGCCGTGCGCGCTATGACCAGCTCGCGGTCCTCACCATCGTCCGATGCTTCGCCTCTCCCGTCAGCGCGGCGGCCCTTCCCGGCCAGGGCCGTATCGGATGCCTCGCGCTCGGTCTCCGGCCGGGTCGACTGGTCGGCCTCCCCGTGAGGCTTGCCGGGCAGGCTGGGACCTTCGACCGCCGGACGTTCGCCTCGCGCGCGACGACGCCAGTACCGGGCGAAGACCCGGTGGTAGGTGGGCAGGTCCTCGTGCCGCCTGACGAACAGGGCGGCGCCGGCTGCCCGGACCTGCTCACGCTCGCCGACATCGACGAGCGAAAGGGCTCGCACGAAATCCAGCACAGCCGCCAGGTCAGCTACCAGGCCGGCCTGGCGCAGTTCGCGGGTGAAGCCGACTGCTTCACGCAGAAAGGCCGAGCCGTCGAAGCTCGCGAGGTCACCGAGCCCCTGCTGCTCGAGCGGATCAGGACCCCGCTGCAAGAGCTGTCACCTCGTCCAGATACGAACGTGCCGCCGCGCCGCGGACCGAGCGGATGTCTTCCTGGTATTTGAGCAGCACACCGAGCGTCTCATCGACCGCCTCCGGAGTGACCTGAGTGGCTCCCATCGCCATCAGCGCGGCTGCCCAGTCAAGCGTCTCGGCGATACCGGGCACCTTGGTCAGGTCGGCCTCGCGCAGGCGCTGGACGAAGCCGACCACCTGGGTGGCCAGCTTATGCGGCGTCTGAGGCAGGCGGGCCAGGACGATGGCCTCCTCCTTGGCCGGCGTCGGATAGTCGATCCAGTGGTACAGGCAACGTCGTTTCAGAGCATCGTGCACCTCGCGCGTGCGGTTGGAGGTCAGCACGACGACCGGCGGTACGGCCGCCCGGATGGTGCCGATCTCCGGCACGGTCACCTGGAAGTCAGACAGGATCTCCAACAGGTACGCCTCGAATTCCTCGTCCGCCCGGTCGATCTCGTCGATGAGCAGGACGGGCGCGGAATGGCCACCAGGTGCGTCGCTAGCTTCCAGGGCCTGCAGGAGCGGGCGCTTCATCAGGAAGGCTTCGCTGAATATGTCGCGCGTCCCTGCTTCGCGAGCTTCGCCGCGTGCCTCGAGCAGGCGGATCTCCAACATCTGCCGCGGGTAGTCCCACTCATAGACGGCGTTGGTGACGTCCAGTCCCTCGTAGCACTGGAGTCGGATCAGCCGCGTATCGAGGACACGGGCAAGGACCTTGGCGACCTCCGTCTTGCCGACACCGGCCTCGCCTTCGAGCAGGATCGGCCGGCCCAGCTCGAGCGCCAGGAAGAGCGCCGTGGCGAGCGACCGGTCGGCTACGTAGTGGTGTTCACGGAGAGCGGTCTCCAAAGCGTCGATGGTGCGCGTCTGGCGCGGTCGCACTGTGGGCGGTCGTGGCTGGTCGGTCATCAGCGGACTCTATATCGGACGGGTGGAAGCGATACTGATGGCTGACCTGGCCTTGGCCAGGTGACGATTCCCGCATAAGGGGCTTCGAGCACCGATCGGCCGCTTGTTCTCCGTTCGCCACGGTGGGCTAGGAGCGATGCGGATCACGACCACGTGTCGGCCCAGGCACTACCGCTGCCAGCCGCGCCCGGACAGAGCAGATCCCTACCGGAAACAACGCGCGACCGGCACTTCCGTGAGGCATCACCGGTATAGCCCGGATCGGACCGCTGGGTGGACGATCAGGCCAGTGGAGCGGGGCTGGATGGTCGCTCTGCTCGCTGACCGGACGGAACCACCCTTGGCAGGTGCGCCCCGCCGGCGTAGTCCTCAGCCATCGGGAGCCTCCAGCTCCCGCGCGTAGTGAGGCATGCGGAAGCGCATCTCGCGCGTGAGTATGCCCCCGTGACCCAGGCGCGCCACGGTCCTGGCGTCAGCTCGCTCACCTGACAGCAGGCGAGGCAGGAGCAGGTCGGCTGCGGTCGCCTTGGAGTACGCGCCGCAAGTAGGGAGCCCGATGATGTCCGTCCGTCCCACGCGCGCCAGCCAGAGCATCGATCCCGGATGGGCCGGTACACCCCGCCGCACGATACGACCACCCAGCGCATCGATGGCCTCGAAGAAGGGGTCGTGAGGATCGGTACTGGCCGAGCCGGCGGTCATCACGAGGTCCATTCGGCCGTTCCCGAAGACCATCTGGTAGAGGGCTCCGGCCACCGGTTCGGTCGCGTCCTCCACGTAAACGACCGACTCGACGGTCGACCCGAGCGCCTCCACCTTCTGGCGGACGCTGCCCTCGAACCGCTCGCGCGCCGGAGCATGAAGCGCTTCCTTGACCAGCACGCCGACGCGCCGCGGCAAGAACGGCGCCACCGAGATCACGCCAGTCCGTCCAGCGATCGACTCGGCCGCGGCGACCAGCGCCACAGGGACCACGTGCGGCGCCACTTTGACGCTGGCCACGAGCTCCCCGGTCCGCACGACCTGGCCGTCCAGCCTGGTGAAGACCTCCAGCGGATCGATACGGTCGATGCGTTCCAGGGCGGCGATGCGGACGTGAAGCACGCCGTCGTGAGCCGCCAACAGGTCGAGTCTGCTCTCCACTGGTCCGCGCTGCGTCAGGCCGATGCCCGCCGCTGCGGACGCGAGACGGTGAGCCGCTTCGTCCTCATGGATATCGCCTGACTCCAACAGGAGCAGCGTCACCGGCCGTCCCTCAGGTAGGTCAGTCGCAAGGCGCTCCACGTCGGCGGCGGACAGTCGACGACCCTTAGCCCACCGCTTGCCAGCCACGACCAGATCACGGGTCAGCACCGCACCGTCCAGCTCGGAAGCATGCGATGCGGAGACGGTCCGACCTGGCCACAGCCGTTCGATCCTCAACCGTCGCCACTCACGTCGCTGATGATGCCGCGCTGAGCCGGCCGATGGACAAAGCTAGCGCTGGTAGCCCAGGCCGTCGGTTCCGTCCAACGCTTCAGCGGCGAGCGAAAGGATCGTAGACGAGAGGTCTCCTACCACGTCATTTACGTGGGCCACGTGTCCCATAGGATCGGCCGTCGGGAGCTCGCTGAGCAGCCAGCCGCGCCGCCTCAGCCTTCCAGGCGAGACCGGATGCAGTCGAAGGCCTGGCCGATGAGCTTGTTGGCGGTGCCCTCGATCATGCGCCCACCGAGCGAGGCGATGGTGCCCGAGATGGTGAGGTCGGCCTGCCAATCCATGACGGTCGCGCCGGCATCGGCGCCTTGGGAGAGGGTCATGGTGCCGGTGGCATCAACGGCGCTGCCCGGGGCCTGGCCTCGGGCGCGGATGACGGCACGTTCCGGCGCGACCGCCTCGACGAGCTCCATGTCCATCACGAACTTGGCCCGGATGAAGCCCACCCCGACCTTGGCTCGGGCCTTGAAGTGAGTCTCGTCGATGACCTCGATGGACTCCACGCCCGGCCCGCACTGGCCGACCTGCTGGGGGTCCGTGACGAAGGCGAAGACCTTCTCGCGCGGTGCCTTGATGTCGACCTTGCCGGAGAACTGCATCGCTTGACCTCAGGAGCTGATGGACGACGGCGAAAGGTAGGCCGTCGGATCCTTGATGAAGCGCGTTCGGCAACCAAGGCTGCAGAAGGCGAAGATGGTGCCGTCATGCTCGGCCAGGTGACGGGCGTTGTCGGCGTCCACGGTCATGCCGCAGACCGGATCGGTGAGGACGATATCCGAGGAAGTCTGCTCGGCGGCGGGACCTGAGCCGTCACCGACCAGCGTGGCTGGCCCCGGCGCGGCCACGAACGGCGCTCGGCCACGCCGGACCTGGACCAACTCGGCCAGGATGGAGAGCGCGACCTCCTCTGCCGTCTCGGCCCCGATATCCAAGCCCGCCGGGGCGCGCACGGCAGCGACTCGCTCTGGCGCCAGACCCTCCTGCGTGAGGTACTCGCGCACCACGGCCGCCCGGGTGCTGGAGGCGACCAGACCGACGTATGCCACCTCCCGGCGCAGCATCTCCTCCAGCGCCTCCTCGTCCCACTGACCCTGGGTCGCGACCACCACATACGGCGGTGAGGTCGGCGCCAAGCCTGAGATGTCGGCCGAAGCCACCACCAGCTCGGCATCGCCGAACGATGCTTCATCGGCGATGGGATCGATCAGCGTGACGGCGAAGCCGGCGGCCGCTCCCAGGCGCACGAGCGCACCGCACACGGGGGTCACGCCCACGACCCACAGCTGAGGGCTGGGCAGCACCGGTTCCACATGGATCTCCAGCGTGCCGCCTGAATGACAGGTCATCACGACCTCCACGATGCCGTCGCCGCGGCGCGCCTCTGACGGCGCCTCGCGAGAGATGCGGAGCAGCCGTGGCTGGCCATCAGCCAATGCCCGCAGCGCCTCGCGGATGACCACCGGCTGGGCGCAGCTTCCGCCTACCCAGCCCTCGATGGAGCCGTCCGGATGCACGATCCCGTGGGCGCCCGGTCGGGCTGAGGTGGGCCGGCGCACGGCGACCACGGTGGCCAGCGCGAACGTCTGTCCGGCGGCCGAGAGCTGCGCGACCCGTGCGAAGACCTCGTGCGCCGAAGGGCCGCCTACGTCGCGACCCCCTTCTCCTGCAGGATGGCCCAGACCTTGGGTGGTGTGATGGGGATGTCGATGTTGCGGACGCCCAGGTGCCACAGCGCATCGACGACCGCATTGGCGATGGCTGGCGGTGCACCCACGGTCGCCGACTCGCCGACTCCCTTGGCCCCGATGGGATGATGCGGCGACGGCGTGATGGTCTTGCCAAGCTCCCAGGCCGGCGTCTCCACGGCGGTCGGCAGCAGGTAATCCATGAACGTGCCAGCCAGGTTGTTGCCGTTCTCGTCGTAGGTGATCTGCTCGTACAGAGCCGGCGCGAGGCCCATCGTCAAGCCGCCATGGATCTGCCCGTTGACGATCATCGGGTTGATGATGTTGCCGCAGTCATCGACCGCCACGAAACGTCTGATCTTGATCTCACCGGTCGACCGCTCTATATCCACGACGCAGATGTACGAGCCGAAGGGAAAGGTCAGGTTGGGCGGATCGTAGTAATCGACCGCCTCCAGACCTGCCTCCATGCCCTGGGGATGGTTGGTGTAAGCGGCGAAGGCGATCTCCTGGATGGTCTTGGAACGGTCAGGTGAGCCCTTCACGCTGAACTTGCCATTGGTCCATTCCAGGTCGTCCGGGTTGGCTTCCAGCAGGTGCGCCGCCAGGTGGCGCGCCTTCTCGCGTATCTTGCGCGACGCCATGGCGGTAGCGGCACCGGCCACGGGGGTGGAACGGGACGCGTACGTGCCCAGACCGTAGGGCGCGGTGTCCGTGTCGCCGTACTCGATCTTGATGTCGGCGACCGGAAAGCCCAGTTCCTCGGCGATGATCTGGGCGAACGTGGTCTCGTGGCCCTGGCCCTGGGTCTGGACGCCGATGCGCGCCAGCACCTTGCCGGTGGGGTGGACCCTGATCTCACACGAGTCGAACATCTTGAGTCCAAGGATGTCGAACTGGTGCGACGGGCCGGCTCCGACGATCTCAGTGAATGAGCTGATGCCGATACCCATCAGCTGACCACGCTCTCTCTTCTCCGCCTGCTCACGGCGCAGGTCGTCATAGCCGATCATCTCCATGGCCAGCTTGAGCGCCTTGCCGTAATCGCCCGAGTCGTATTCCCAGCCGGTCGGCGTCTTGTAAGGGAACTGCTCCGGCTGGATGAAATTCTCCATCCGCAACTGGGCCGGGTCCTTGCCGATCTGGTGGGCCAGGATGTCGACCATCCGCTCGATGGCATGGACGGCTTCCGTGACCCGGAAGGAGCACCGATAGGCGACCCCTCCCGGTGGCTTGTTGGTGTATACGCCATCCACTTCCACGAACGCGTCAGGGAAGTCGTACGAGCCGGTGATGACATTGAAGAGGCCGGCCGGGAACTTGCTTGGATCGGCCGCCGCATCGGTATAACCGTGATCGGCCAGGGTGCGCACCTTGAGGCTGGTGATGCGGCCATCGGCCGTCGCGCCCATCTCGGCGTGGATGTGGTAATCGCGGGCGAACGAGTCGGCCTGGAGGTTCTCCGAGCGGTCCTCTATCCACTTGACCGGCTTGCCCACGGTGAGCGAGGCGACCACCGCCAGCACATACCCTGGATACACCGGCACCTTGCCGCCAAAGCCGCCGCCGATGTCGTAGGTCTTGACCCGGATGTTGTGTTCGGGCAAGCCTGAGACCAAGGCGAGCACGGTCCGGATGGCGTGCGGCGCCTGGGAGGTCATGTGGAGGGTCATCTGCCCGCGGATGGCGTCCCAGTCGGCGATGCAGCCGCACGTCTCGATGGATGCGACGTGGATGCGCGGGATGTGCATCCGCTGCGACACGCGCACCGCGGCCGACTCGAGGGCGCGGTCGGTGGCGTCACGATCACCCGACTCCCAGTGCCAGATGTGGTTGTTGGGTCTGTCCTCGCGGTCGGGCCGCAGTACCTGCGCCCCTGCCTCCATGGCCTTGAACGGATCCACGATGACCGGCAGTGGCTCGTAGTCCACGACGACCGCGGCGACGCCGTCGGCGGCCGTGTAGCGATCGGTGGCGACGACCGCCGCCACCTCCTGCGACTGATACATGACGGTATCGGTCGGCAGCACCATCTGTTTGTCATTGGCCAGGGTGGGCATCCAGTGCAGGCCAGCCTTCTCCAGGTCAGCGCCGGTGATGACGGCCAGCACGCCGGGGATCTTGAGCGCCGCTGACGCATCGATGCCCTTGATGGTGGCGTGCGCATATGGGCTGCGCACGATATCCAGCCACAGCATGCCAGGCAGGACGACATCATCGATGTAGCGCCCAGCGCCGCGGATGAAGCGCGGATCCTCCTTGCGCTTGACCGAGTGACCCATACCGCCCACCTCGGGCGTCGTCTGGGTCGGGACCTCCATCTCGACCGCCATGCGCTGCCTCCTAGCCCTGGACCTGCGCGGCGGCTTCGGCCTTGGCCGTGTCGGCCTCGGACAGCATCCCGGCCGCCTGCTGGATAGCCTTGACGATGTTGACGTAGCCGGTGCAGCGGCACAGGTTGCCGCTGATGCCTTCGCGGATCTCCTCCTCGGAAGGCTGTGGGTTCCGCTCGAGCATCCAGGCTGCCTGCATGATCATGCCCGGCGTGCAGAAGCCGCACTGAAGCCCGTGCTGATCCCAGAAGCCCTGTTGGAGCGGGTGGAGGTCGGCGCCGCTGGCCATCCCCTCGATCGTCTTGATCCGCCGTCCGTCGACCTGCAAGGCGAGCAGCGTGCACGACTTGGCCGATTCACCATCGATATGGACCGTGCAGGCGCCACAGTTCGATGTGTCGCAACCGATATGGGTCCCGGTCAGGCCGAAGACATCGCGCAGCAGATGGACGAGCAGGAGCCGTGGCTCGACATCCGCCTCACGCGCTTCTCCGTTGACGGTGACCGTGACGTGTTGGGTGTCCAACGGTAGGTCCTCCTCAGTCCTGGCCCTGGGCACGCGCGATCGCACGAGCCACCGCCCGGATGGTCATCGTCACGACCATGGCGCGCTTGTAATCGGCTGGACCGTGGCTGTCTGAAGCGGGACGGCTCTGGGCGGCCGCCGCCTCAGCTGCTCGGCGGATGATCGCATCATCCGGCGCGCCGCCGGTCAGCATCGCCTCTGCATCCGTGGCCGCGAACGCGGCCGGCGCCACGGCCGTGATGCCGATGCCGATGTGAGAGATGCGCGCGTCATCGGTCAGGCTGAGCTGGACAGCGACGCCGACGGTCGAGAAGTCGCCCGCGCGCCGCTCGATCTTGG
>JACCYW010000102.1 GCA_013696275.1 Chloroflexota bacterium
ATACTCGAAGTCGCTGTCGCCCGTCCTGCTCAATCCCAGGTCGCTGGCGAGGAGCGGTAGCAGCATCGTCGCGCCGTCATTGGGGGCGGTCGCGAAGAATGCGTCGACTACCGAGAGGGCCGGCAGATCGACGATCAGGGAGACGTAGATGCCATCCAGCCCCCCGAGGACCAGGCCGGCATCGACACCGATGACGGCATAGTCGGGTTCATCGTCGTCGTTGGTGTCGATGAGCACATCGAACTCATTCTCCGAGGCGTTGCCCCACTTGTTCCAGGTGTTGACCGCGATGACCAGGCAGCGATCGTCACGATCCTCTGGCACATTGCAGACCTCGGTCGGGAAGGTCTGGACCCCGACGGCGCGGATATCGATGCCGTCCAGGCCGTCATTGCCGTCCGCCAGGCCCCACTGATACACATCGGCGATGCCGAAGTGTACGCCAGTGTTCTTGACCCTGACGGAGCTCTTGAACCGATTGGCCGTCTCCGTGTAGGCCGTCTTGGTCCGATCATTCACGCGTGACAAACCGCGCGGCGCCAGCAGGTACGGGACGCGGATGTCGTTACCGCTACCACCGATGACGTTGGCGACGACCGCCCCTGCCACATGGGTAAGCGGACTATGAAGCTGGCCCAGTGAGTCGAACCCGAGATCGGGACCGTGAAGCGGCGCCGTGTCGGGCAACGCCTCCGCGTCCGCTTCGCTCATCCGCAGCGTCACGTCGATACTGCGGCTGCTGTTGCCACCGATGGTCACCGTGTTCGGTGAGATCGACACGTTGGCACCCAGACTGGCCGTCTGGAACTGGTTGGACAGTTGGTAGGTCACGGATGACGAGCTCTTGTTCGTGATGTTGAACGAGAGCGTCTCCCGGAAGGAGTTGGATCCGTTGGGATCCTTGCCCAGTTGCTCCGCTCCAAAGGCCAGCGAGGCCGTCGTCTGACCTGCCCAGGCTAGCCCCGTGGCTCCAACCGCGCGGCGCGGGTTGACCAACCCGGCACCGGCCAGTCGGATCTCGTAGGGGACGAGTCGGTTGGGCGAAGCCGTGCCCATCAGGGCGGACTTCACGTTCTTGGGAGTCCAGCCAGGGTTGGCTTCCAGGACCAGAGCAGCGACACCTGCCGCGGCTGGCGAAGCCATGGAGGTGCCGGACAGGATGCGCGGACCATCGACGGTCCCGCCGTGCGCGGAGATGACCGACACCCCTGGCGCAGCGACATCCGGTTTGATCATGTTGTCGAAGCGGCGTGGCCCACCGGACGTGAAGGACGCGGTGTGCTTGAAGTTGGGATTGGCGGTCACCCCGGCGTCGGTGATGGTGGCCGAGTCGCCGTCGGCTGCGGCAAGGGCCGCCGCGGCGGTGGAACTGACGCCGACGAACGGGATGTCAGCTCCCTCGATCGGTCCCTCGAAGGGAGGGAAGCCGGGCGCATTGTTGACCATGATGACGGCCGGAGCGCCCTCGGCGTCTCCTTGCGAGGCTCGATCGACGCGAGCGCCGTTGCCTCTGAAGGTGACCGGGATCTGCCCTGCCACGTAGGCGTTGAAGACGTACGAGTCGTGAAGCACGCCGGACTCTTCGCAGCCGGCGCCAGTGTCGCCGTCACATGGCGTGGCCGGGTTATCGGCGAACACGTTCAGATCGCCGGTCACCGGCAGGTCATCCGTGTCGTCGTTGGCGATGATGCCGTCGATGTCGTCACCGCCGGCGATCTCGACGGTCGCCGCCGGGAAGCTGCGCACGGCGTCCATGGCGGCTACGGATATGCCTCGCGTCGCGACCCCAGGTGATCCCGTGATGTATGCGCTGGGCCCACTGTTGCCGGCCGACATCACGACGGTAACGCCCGCCTTCGATGCGCCGTCAACGGCCAGAGAGTCGACGGAGCCGGGGTTGCCGAAGGGCGAGCCGAGCGACATGTTGATGACATCCGCGCCGGCCCGTGTTGCACGCTCAATGGCATCGACCACGACGAACGTGGCGCCATCGCAGCCGAAGACGCGAAAGGCCATCAGGGACGCTTCCGGGGCGGTACCGGGACCGATCCGGAAGGTGTGGTCAGCGAGTGTGTCCTCATCGTAGGGACCGGTGAACGTGTCGCCGTTGTCCAGGACACCCTGACCGGCTGCGGTACCGGCCACGTGAGTGCCGTGGTGGACATTCGGAGCGTCAGGATCCTTGCAGTCGAGTGGATCGTTGTCTGGGACCGGGATGTCCGCGCCGGGTACGTCGCTGCCCGGGTTGTAGGCATCCCCGACCAGGTCGTAGCCAGCCACCACCTTGGCCGTCGGGAAGTTGCCGTCGGACCGATCGAGGCCGGTATCCGCGGTGAACTCCGGATCCCGAAGACCGCCGAAGTCGGCGTGGTAGTAGTTGATGCC
>JACCYW010000103.1 GCA_013696275.1 Chloroflexota bacterium
CAGTGGCGCGAGTGGGCCGGCTCATTCGCTCCCAGTGCCTACGCCGCCAGCCAAGACATCGAGTACAACGCCATCCGCAATGCGGCGGCGCTCATCGATGTCAGCCCGCTCTACAAGTATCGGGTCCATGGCCCGGACTCCCTGGCACTGGTCGACCGGGTGATCACTCGCGACGCCAGCCGCCTCCAGCCGGGCCGCGTCATCTATGCGCCCTGGTGCGACGAACAGGGCAAGGTCGTGGATGACGGGACCATCGCCCGACTGGATGATGACGGGCGCGGGCCGGCGTTCCGGTGGACGGCGGCAGACCCGCAGCTGCGCTGGTTGCGCCTGAACTCACGTGGCCTGGATGTGGCCATCGACGACATCACCGATGAGACCGGCGCGCTGGCGCTGCAGGGTCCTCTGTCGCGCGCTGTCCTGGCCGCTGTCACAGGCGACGACTGGTCGGACCTGGGCTACTACCGGCGCCGCGCCGCCACGGTGGGCGCCATCCCCATCGATGTGTCGCGCACCGGTTACACGGGCGATCTGGGCTACGAGCTGTGGGTCGAGGCCGTCAAGGGTCCGGCCCTCTGGGATGCGCTCATGGAAGCCGGCAGCCGATACGGCATCCGTCCGGCCGGCATGCTGGCGCTCGATATGACGCGGCTCGAGGCTGGACTGATCCTGCTGGAGGTGGACTACACCAGCGCCCGCCACGCGCTCATCGCGGAGCAGTCCTATTCACCTTATGAGATCGGCTTGGGCAGGTTGGTCGACCTGGACAAGCGACAGGCATTCATCGGTCGGCACGCGCTGCGCGCGGAGATCGATCGCGGTGGCCCGCGCAGGCGGCTGGTCGGGCTCGAGCTCGACTGGGATGATCTGGAGTCGCTCCACGCCGCCCATGGCCTGAGCCCGATCGTCTCTGCGGCGGCCTGGCGGGAACAGGTGCCCATCTTCCATGCCGGTCGCCAGGTCGGCCGGGCGACCAGCGGTACCTGGAGCCCGATACTGAAGCAGAACATCGCGCTCGCCCAGGTGGACGCAGCGTATGAGACTGTCGGCTGCCGTCTGTCGATGGAGTGGACCGTGGAAGGTCGTCGCGGACGGATCAGTGCGACAGTGGTGCCCTTGCCGTTCCTCGATCTGGAGCGGAAGCGGACGTAGCGACGAGGACGGACCGATAGCCAGCTTTCCCATCCGCATCGGGCCCAAGTCGCGCCGGCTGCTGTTGGTCTATGGAGTTCGCGGAGACGACGCTGAGGTGAGTCTCAAGGACGGCTGGATGGTCGCGCGCTTCGGCGCGGCCACGATGCGCACCCCGATCGGCAACATCGAGCGCTGGCGTATCGAGGGACCGTTCCACTGGCTGACCGCCATCGGCGTGCGCCGCAGCATCCGTCACGGCGACGTCAGCTTCGCCGGGAGCGCCCACGGCGGACTCCGCATGGACTTCCGTGAGCGCGTCCGGTGGAGTCTCTTCCATGTGCCAGCCCTCTATGTGGGCGTGGACGACCTGACGGGCCTGGCTGCCGAGCTGACTCGCCTGGGCATCCCGGGCGAGGATGTCCGCAAGGTGTCAGAGAGGGAAGCGTCGCGGTTACCGGCGTCCGTTGACTGACTCGGTAGGAATGACTACCGTAGTGGTATGAAAGTCATCGTCTCCGAGAAGGGTCAGGTCACGATCCCCAAGATCCTCCGCACCAAGCTCGGCATCCGCACCGGATCAGTACTGGACTTCGAGGCGGAACGCGGCCGGCTCGTCGGCCACAAGGTCACCCAGCGCGATGTCTTCGAGGAGGTCTACGGGACGTTGGAGATGGAGGAGTCGGTGGACGCGTTCATCGAACGGATCCGGGGCCGGTGATCTCGGCGCTCGATACGAACGTCATCCTCGACATCCTCGAGGGCGACGCCCGCTTTGGGTCGGTATCCCTCGCCGTACTCCGCCGAGCCTCGTCGGAGGGGCGCCTGATCGCCAGTACGCCGGTGTGGTCCGAGGTTTGTGCGGCGTATCACGAGGCTAGCGAAGCGGTCAGAGTCCTCGAAGCCATGACCGTGGAGTTGGTACCCGACGATATGGAGGTCGCCGTCGCTGCTGGAACCGCCTGGCGAGCTTACCGACGGGCAGGCGGCACGCGCCGCCGAGTGCTGGCGGACTTCCTCATCGGTGCTCATGCAGCGATCAAGGCTGACCGGTTCGTGACCCGCGACCGCGGTTTCTACCGCACTCACTTCGCGGGACTGTCGATCCTGGATGCGGCGGCAAAGTAGTGCCGCGTCACCGACCGCAGAGACCGAAGCGCGGAGAGCTCCACAGTGGTCCGACCGGTAGCCTCGGTGAAGGTCGTGAGTATCCTTGGATACCCTCGACGCCGGGACGGGTGTGCGCCGCATCGGTGTCGAGGAGCCGCACGGGCAAGCGCGATAAGAAGGATGCGTGAAGTCTTCCAGGCGTTGGAGCGGCTGGGCATCGCCTGGTTCGTCACCGGCTCTGAGGCCGCGGCCTGCTACGGCTCCATGCGCCAAACGTTCGATGTGGACATCGTGGTCGACTTGTCAGCCGATCGCTTCCCCAGTCTTGCCGCCGAGTTCCCGGACCATGCCGTCTCGGAACCCATCCGATACGAGGGCTTCGCCATGGCTTCAGTGATCTCGTCCGACACGGCCGCAAAGGCCGATCTCATCATGCGCGATGGAAGCGCCTGGTCCGGGTTGGCCATGGAGCGACGGGTCCGCTGCGCTCATGCCGATTACGGCGAGATCTGGGTGTCGTCCCTCGAAGATCTGATAGTGGCCAAGCTGAAGTGGTCGGAAGGAACGTCGGAACTGCAGTTGCGTGACTGCGGACAGCTGATCCGAATCAACAAGGATGAGATCGACTGGCTCTACCTGGAGCACGCTGCTCTCTCGAGCGGCGTCCAGAAGCTCCTGTTGGAGGTGCGCGATGCGCCCTGATCCCGGTCGCGACCTGCAGGAGTCCGTCATCGCGAAGATGACGCCCTTGGCTCGTACCAGGCAGGTCGTCGGTCTGCGGGCTCGCGGGCGGATGATGGTGTGGCAGCAACTCGATCATGCGGGCCTTGTCGATCCGGTCGCTCAAGCTGGTTTCGTCCTGCGGCGGCTCTATCCAGAGATGTCGGAGTCGTGGTTCGCCGATGTCCTGGGCAAGCTCCAACAGAAGCGCACGTCACGCGGTTGGGCCGGGTTCGAGCGGCCGGCAGCTACCCGCGACTAGACCGGCACAGCCACGAACCTCGGGTCGACCCCGTAGACGGACCGGACTCGCGCCGCGCTCAGCACCTCTACCGGTGGGCCATCGGCGACCACTCTCCCCTCTTGCATCAAGATCAGTCGGGGGAAGCATCGGGCGGCTAATCCGACATCGTGAAGGACCGCCAGCACGGTCACGCCATCGCGCTCCGCGAGATCGGTGAGTAGGGCCATCACTTCCACCTGGTGACGCAGGTCCAGGTGAGCCGTCGGCTCATCCAGCACGAGCAACCCGGTCTCCTGGGCGATGGCCATAGCCAGCACGACCAACTGCCGCTCACCCAGGGAGAGCTCGCGCGCATCCCTATCGGCCAGGTCGGCGATCCCGACGCGCGCGATGGCCCGTGCCACAGCCGCCCGATCCGCAGCTCGCGGTCCCCGGAACGGATGCTGGTGCGGCACCCGACCGAGCGCGACGACCTCCTCCACGCGCATCGCGAAGGGCAGCGTGACCTGGCCTGGCACGACCGCTACCCGTCGCGCGATGCCCAGGCGCGACCACTCTTCCAGGGGGATGCCATCCAGCAGGCACGCACCGGTCCGCCGCTGGGCGGTGCCGACCACGCAGCGCAGGACGCTCGACTTCCCGGCCCCGTTCGGGCCCAGGAGACACAGCCGCTGGCCGGGCTCGAGCCGCAAGTCCACGCTGCGCAACGCGACACGGTCACCGTAGGCCAGACCGACACCCCGCAGCTCGACCGACACGCCCTTCACAGTTCGTACCCGTGCCGGAAGCGGCGCAACAGTGCCAGGAAGAATGGCGCGCCAACGACGGCGGTGACGATGCCCACCGGTAGTTCCCCGGGGATGCGCGCGGCGAGGTCGGCAAGGACCAGGAACGAGGCTCCGAAGAC
>JACCYW010000133.1 GCA_013696275.1 Chloroflexota bacterium
CCTTGGCTACGACGTGCAATGGCGGCTTGTCAACGCAGCCGACTACGGGTTCCCTCAGCGGCGCAGGCGCGTCTTCATCCTCGGCCAGCTCGCGGCCGGTCCGGCGAGTGATCCGGCCGACGTGCTGGCCGGCGGCGTACTCGCTCGAGCCCTGCCAGTACGCCGGGATGCCCTGGCAGCCGCTGCCGGGCAGGGATTCGAGATCAAGGGCAGTGCCGCCGACGTCTCGGAGGCTTTCGGTTCCCGCTCCCCAAGCACTCCCTTCGGAAGCGTCGGCTTCATGTCTTGTCGACAGGTCTGGACGACCGATGTAGTGGCCGACAGGACTGTCGCCACTGCCCTTGGCGACATCATCGAACCGGCCGACGAGGTGCCGGAACGATTCTTCCTCCGACCATCGGACATCGAGCGATGGCGATACCTGAAGGGCGCCAAGCGCGAGCAGCGCGTCCACCGGGCGACCGGTACGCCTTACTTCTATGCGGAAGGCCCGGTCGCCTTCCCCGATCCGACCGACCGCCCCGCGCGGACCATCCTGACCGGCGAGGGAGGGCCCAGCCCGTCCCGGTTCAAGCATGTGATCGCCACTGACGACGGCCGTCTGCGCCGGCTCACCCTGCGAGAGTTAGAGCGACTGAACGGATTCCCGGACGACTGGACGGCCACCGGGATGCCCGACAACCGCCGTGCCTTCGTCATGGGCAACGCCCTGGTGGTCGGTATCGTCGAACGCATCGCTCGACAGTTGCTGGCCGAGCTGAGACCTTCGGCCCATCCTGGAGGCCCGGCGGTGGCAGCCTGAGGCGCTCATACTGAGCGGCGCGGTGCCGCGTCTCCAGCTACCAAACCCGCCACCGACCTCGGAAGCCGTCCGTCACGTGATGCGCGCCAATCGCGCCCGCGACAGCCGCCCCGAACGCGCTCTGCGGCGGGCACTGCGCGACGCCGGCCTGGGCGGCTATCGGCTCGACTGGCGCCGACTGCCCGGTCGTCCTGACATCACCTATCCCGGCCGTCGGGTGGCCATCTTCGTGCATGGCTGTTTCTGGCACCACTGCCCCACTTGCCAGCCCAACCTGCCCAAGTCGAATCGAGACTTCTGGGCCCGCAAGTTCGAGCTGAACCAAGAGCGCGACTCGCGCAAGAGGAGACAGCTGGAGGCGCTGGGCTGGACCGTGCACGAGATATGGGAGTGCGACATCAGTCAGCGGCTGCCGGAAGTCCTGCACGCTATCCGAGCGACCGTCGCTCGTTGAGCCGCCGGGCGGCGATCTGGGATAGGCCGCCTCAGATCAGCGCGGCTGCGCCGGCCAAGGCCGCCAGACCGGTGGCCGAACCGGCCATGATGAGCGCGATCCGCCCGGGACGGCCTTCACCGAAGACGGCCGCCAGACCGATCAGTACGCCGGCCAGGGCAAGCAGCGTCAGGCCCAGCACGGCCCGGCTGGAACGGGTATTCCAAAGGGCGGAGTCATCCACCAGGCGGCGCTGGTCGGTGGCCATCGCCTCGATGCTGGCCAGGTCGACGGCCAGCACCTGAGCGGTGTGCGCATCGAGCGGGCCGCCCGCGCCCGGCACCGCCGACATCTGGGCAGCGATGGCAGCCAGGCGTTCCGAGGCAGCCGCGTCGGCGCTGCCGAGTGCCTCAGCCACGCCACTGGTGTCACCCGCCTGGAGCGCATCCAGCACCCGCGTGGTGCCGCCGATACCGATGGCCAGCGCCTCCTGGGCGGCGATGTTGCCGAAGGTGAACAGGAACGACGATGTGCTCAAACGCTCGGCGATGGCGGTCGACAGGCGGGCGGCCAGTAGCTCGCTGCGCGATGCCTGCTGGCTCGCTTTCACCTCGATGAGCCCCAGTAGAGCAGCCAGCCGCGCGATGGTGCCGATGATGATGGCCGTGGCCCGCGCCAGGCGGGTACCCGTTGAGGTCGTCTCGAGCGCATCGTAGTCAACGACGCCGCTCACGCCAGGAACTCCACGGCGAGGGCGACCACAGCGCCCGTCGCGACGGCTATCGATCCGGTCATCAGGAGCGACCTGCGCCAGGGCCCGAATGCCCGGACCAGCGCCCCACACAACAGAGCGATGCCGGCCGCGATGCCGGCCACGACCATCAGGACCGCTTGCCGGCTGGCAGCGTCGCCTGCTGCCTGGTCCGGCTCCGGGTCGATGGCCAGCAGATCGGCAAAGCGGGCGCGATTGGCGACCAGTCTGGCGAGCAGGTCGTAGCCCCCATCCGGCAACGCGTAGCTCGGGTCCAACGCGACGTCCGACGATGGCCGAAGCGCGTCGGCGACGCCCGCCTGGATGGACGCCTCGGTCAGGGCAGCGTCGCGTGGCGCACCGCTGGTGGCATCCGCTGCCAGCTGGAACTCAGCTCGGCGCACCTCCGCGGCGGCCACCCGGAAGGCTATCGGGCCTTCCACCGTGTAGACGAATCGAACGTCCTCCACGGTCGCCGCCGAACGTCGGATCTCCTCGCGAAGGGCCAGGTTCCAGGCGTCCGACGCGTCCGCGGAGAGGAACGCGGCGCGGGTCGCGATGATGGCTGCCAATATCGCGGCCGCAGAGAGGAGCATCACCACGGCGCCGTCCCGACGACCGGCCCGACCGGCTTGGACCGGCCGGTCGAGGGCGAGGACGTCACTGGACGCTCGGTCGTCCATCGAGGCGGGCTGGGCATCGGTCGATCCGGGCACGGCACAACCGTAGCGTGGCCGATGTCATCGGCGCGCTGGCATCTCGCTGTAATGGTCCAAGGGCGTCCTGTGGGGTGCTGGCACCGCGTTCCGGGTAAGACTAGGCCTGACTCTGGCGGTCTATCCGCTGGATCGCACCGGAAGGGGTACCAACGTGGACCAGAAGATCAAGGGCAATCTCGAGGAAGCTGGCGGCAAGGTCAAGGAGGGCGCCGGTCGCGCCATCGATGATCCGCAGTTGGAGTCCGAGGGCAAGATGGACCAAGCCAAGGGCGACGTCCGCCAGGGCGTGGGTGACGTCCAGCAGGGCATCGAGGACAAGCTCGACCGCGAGCGCTAAGTCAGAGATCCGCCCAGCGGAAGAGCCGGAGTCCGATAAGGACCCCGGCTCTTGTCATTTACACCCAAGCCCCATCACGAGCCGAGCTAGCCGACGTCAGCCCAGGCCGACCTGCTGCTGCTCCGGGCTGAACTCCCTGATCGGCCGGAGCTCGACCGATCCACGCCACGACCCTGGTAGCTTGGCCGCCCACTCGATGGCCTCATCGAGATCCTGGCACTGGAAGATGTAGTACCCACCGAGAGCTTCGCGGGTCTCAGCGAAGGGGCCGTCGGTGGTCATCGTCTTGCCCTCCCGGACGCGTACGGTGGTCGCGTCGAGGCGCCACGTACTTCATCGCGCTACCTCCAGTCCCTTCACGACCGCCAGCGGGTCGTCTCACCTCACGACGAACGCGTGGCTCCGGGATCGACCGTCAGCCCGATCAGATCCTCCGGCCTATCCACGTCGTGCAGGCTTGCGCCGACTGGGTCGAGTGCTCGCCATCGCACCGATGGGATGGTCGCTACGGACAGTGCCGCCAGCAATGAGGAC
>JACCYW010000166.1 GCA_013696275.1 Chloroflexota bacterium
TGGCGACCTTGCCGTCACCAGGACGGATCCAACCCTCGGCGATGCCTTGCTCCAATCGGCCGCGTCCAGGCAGCGGTCCCAGCACCGCCGTCGGCTTGCCTCTGTTCGTCACCTGTATCAGTTCCCCGCGTGCAGCCTGCTCCACATACTCGGACAGACGCCTCTTCAACTCTCGAATGCCGACTTCCATGTAGTCATCATATCAAGGGCTGGTGACCACATCGGGAGCCTGATTGCCTGACGACACACATCGGGCTTGACCGCCTGGCCAAGGTATCTGATTCGGGCGGCGCAGCCCGGGGCCATCTAATGCGAGATGGGCACCCCAGCGCCACGGTCGTCGCTCGGAGTGGCCATCTGGTGCCGGGTGAGCCCCAACGTGACACCCGACACGAGATGTGATCACCAGCACCGCTCCATGGCTCCATCATGCCCCTTTGCCATGACCCGGAGGACATCTCCCTCCCAAGCGGCCATCTCCGCTGCGAACCGGCCATCTCCGCGGCGCAGCGGGGCCATCTCCGCGGCGAAGCGGCCGTCTTGTGCCGGATGGGCACCGCAGCGCCACGGTCCCTAGCCGGGCGGTGCGCCACGGTCCCTGCCCGGAGTGCCATCCTGCGTGACCGGGCCGCCGGCATCGCACCTCCTTGAAGGGCACGGTAACCAGTCTCGTCTCCACCGGTCACCACCAAGCTAAGCCGCCGAAGTCTGTGGCGATGTCCGTCCTATGGTCCTGTCCAGGGTTGGCAGCGCCTTAAGTCGCTCACGAGGCGGCTTATCGAGCATGACGACCATCAGAGCGGCCGCCGCTCGCGGATCAGTCGATAAGGGCCGCGGCCCGAGACGGATGATGGATCCCGAGTGCGGAACGGGCCCATAGCACGAACACTGCTGGGGCCAACGAAGGGTTGCCACGCCAGGCCATCGGACGATCTAGGGCGGCCGCTGCAACACGGGCAAGGCACGCCCGTTGCCACCGCCCGGCGGTAGCGAGGCGGCCATGATCTCGGCGACGTCCTGAGCGACTATCCCGTCGCCCCGACCATCGGGCGCATCGGCCAGGCCGTCGCGCAACATGACCAGGCAGAACGGGCACGCCGTGGCCACCGCGTCCGCACCGGTCTCGAGCGCCTGCCGCGTGCGCTCCGCGTTGATGCGCGTCCCGCGATCCTCCTCCATCCACATCCGCCCGCCGCCGGCGCCGCAACAGAACGTGTTCGTGCCGCTCTTCTCCATCTCACGCAGCTCCATGCCCGGTACCGCCTGCAGCACGGTGCGCGGATCGGCCATCACGCGGTTGTACCGTGACAGGTAGCACGAGTCGTGATATGTCAGCGAGCGGGCATCGGCCTTCTCTGGCCGCAGGCGGCCCTCGCTCACGAGCCGGGCCAGATAGGTCGAGTGATGGACGACCTCATAGTCGGCGCCGAACTGCCCGTACTCGTTGCCCAGCGTGTTGAAGCAATGCGGGCAGGCGGTCACGATGGTCTTGGGTCGGTACCGACCAAGGGTCTCCACGTTGGCTGTCGCCAGCATCTGGTAGACGTACTCGTTGCCCATCCGCCGGGCGGGATCGCCGCTGCAGGTCTCCTCTTGACCGAGGACCGCATAGCGCACGCCGGCCGCGTCGAGGCAGGTCACGAAGGCCCGCGCCACGCGCTTGTTGCGATCGTCGAACGCGGCCGCGCAGCCGACCCAGTAAAGGCATTCGAGATCGTTCACCGCATCCTGGCCGGATTCAGCCACGGCGGCCGCGGTGGGCACTTCGAACGCGAGGCCCCTGGTCCAGTCGAGGCGCGCCGTTGCCGGCTGACCCCACGGGTTGCCGTAGCGCTCCATCGCGTTCATCGAGGCCGTCAGCTCACTCGGAAAGCGGCTCTCTTCCAGCACCAGGTTCCGGCGCAACCCGACGATCTTGTCGACATGTTCGATGAGCACCGGACACGCTTCCACGCAGGCACCGCAGGTCACGCAGTCCCACACCGCGTCGTACGGGATGGCCGCGTCCACGATGGGCGCGGCCAGGCCATCGGCGGCGCTTCGTCCCGCTGCATCGGAGGGACGTATCCACGGCACCAACGGCACGCCCTGCTCGGCCTCCACGGCCATCTCGCGCAGGCCCATGATCATCGTCTTGGGGTTGAGCGGCTTACCGGTCGCCCAGGCCGGGCAGGCGTCCTGGCAGCGCCCGCACTCGGTGCACGTGAATCCGTCGAGCAGGTCCTTCCAGCGCAGGTCTTCGATGGTCTTCACCCCGAAACGGGCCGTAGCGGCTTCCAGATCCATGGCCGGCAGCTCGCCGCGGGGCTCCAGTTTCCGAAAGAGAGCATTGAAGATGGCGGTCACGATATGGAGGTGCTTCGACCTGGGCAGGTAGACGAGGAAGAAGCTGACGATGGCGACGGTCGACCAGAACGAGAACGCGTAGCCAAGATCGAGCACGGCCGGCGGGAGCACGGAGGCAAGGACCGTCCCGAGCGGCGTCGCGATGACCGACCAGGCGGCATCCGGATCGCCGTGACGGCCGATGCGGAAAGCCTCGGACAGCAGCTCCGACCCGACCACGCCGCCGATGAGCAGGAGGATGGTCAGCCCGTCGCGTGACAGGGTCAGACGGCGCGGACGGATGACCACCCGTCGCAGCAGGGCATAGCAGATGGCCAGCAGGACGCTCAGGCCGAGCAGGTTCTGGACCGGCAACAGGAGTCGCCACAGCCACCCGTCGAAGGGCCATGCCAGCACGCTGTGGACCAGGCCGAACGTCACGCGGTCGGCCGTGCCGATGGTCAGGATGATGAAGCCCCAGAAGATCGCCGCATGCATCAGGCCGGGCCCTGGATCGCGGAACATGCGCACCTGGGCGATGGAGTGGACGAACGCGGCGCGCAGCCGCGACTCCGGCTGATCGGTCACCAGAGCCGGCTGGGCGGCCGCGAAGACACGCAGATGACGGCCCATCTGGAGCACGAACAGGACGGCCGCGGCGGCGAAGAGGACAGGCGCCAGCGGGTACAGCGGCACCTGCTCCAGGAAGCTCACGCGCCGCCCGCCACGTCCTCTTCATGCACATGCTTCGTGGCGCCGCCGAGCGTCTCCAACGCGTGGTCCAGGATGGGCGCCAGTGCGGCCAATGACTCGAGCGCACCGCTCGGGCTGCCGGGGACCGCGATGACGAGGCAGCTCCGCAGCACCCCGGCGAAGGAACGTGACAGGTCGGCCATCGGGGTCGAGCCGCGCCCTACCGCGCGCATCTGCTCACCAAAACCGGGGATCTCGTAGTCGAGCAGGTCGCGCAGCGCCTGGGGCGTCACGTCGCGTGGCCCGAGACCCGTTCCGCCGGTCGTCACGATCAGCGCCGTCCTAGTCGACCACTCCTCGACCGCTGCCGAGATGCGGGCCGCATCATCGGGTACGGAAGCCCGCTCGACGCTGAAGTCGAGTTTGGCCAGGCGCTCGGCGAGCCCGTCGCCGCTCTCATCCTGGCGGGTACCGGCGGTCACGCCATCGCTGACGGTCAGCACGAACGCGGTGCGCATGGCCATGCCTCCGTGACTACCTATCGTGGATGGCTGGTGGACCTGTCAGCGACTACGGCGAGGTCCGCGGGTGAAGTCGGTCCGGCGGGCCACGGGCTGCTCGGAGGGTTCGCGCCGCCAGTCACCGGAGGCGCCGCCCGATTTCTCGAGCAACCGCAGCGACCTGATCTCGACTCCCCGATCCACGCCCTTGACCATATCGTAGACGGTCAGAGCCGCGACCGACGCCGCCGTCAGCGCCTCCATCTCCACCCCCGTCGGCGCCACCGTGGCAGCAGTCGAACGGATGCGCAGGGCGCCCGCGGCGCGGTCGGGAGTGATCTCCACGACCAGATCGGTGAGCGGCAATGGATGGCACAGGGGGATCAGCTCAGCGGTCCGTTTGCCGCCCATCACGCCGGCCATCTCAGCGACTGTCAGGACGTCGCCCTTGGCGACGTTGCCATCGATGATCAAGCTCAGCGTCTCCTGCTCCAGGGCCACCTCCGCCTCGGCCACGGCGCGCCTGGCGGTGGCCGGCTTGGCACTCACGTCGACCATCCGCGGCCGGCCGCCACGATCGACATGGGTCAGCCTGCGTCGCTCGCGCCGCTTGGGCGGCTCGATGGGCATCAGGCGCACCGCTCGAGTAGCAGGACATCGACCATCGACCCCGCCGGCAGCCCTTCGATGCCCTCCGGGATGATGGCCAATCCATCGGCCCTCGCGAGAGCAGAAAGGATGTGCGAGCCCTGTCCGCCGGCCAGGGTGGCCAGCCTGGCATCAGGCCGGTCGGCGTCGGTCTCCACGATGACGCGCAAGAAGGCTCGGCGCTCAGGCGACTTGGCGACGGGGCCGGTCAGGCGGGCGCTCACGGTCGGTCGAGCGAATGGATCAGGATGCCCCGCCAGACGCCGCAGGACGGGTCGCACGAACAGCTCGAATGTCACGAAGCTGCTGACCGGGTTCCCGGGCAGACCGAACAGGAGCACCGGGCGGCCGTCCGCAGACGTCGTTCGACCGAAGGCAAGCGGCTTTCCTGGCTGCACAGCCACCCGCCAAAGGTCGAGCGTGCCGACCGCCGACATGGCCTCCTTGACCACGTCGTGCGCACCCACCGAGACGCCGCCGCTGGCGACCACGACATCGGCCTTCTCGATGCCATCGGCCAGCTTGACCCGCACATCGGTCGCATCATCCCGAGCGATGGCCACGCACACCACATCCGCGCCCGCTTCCTGGCACTGTGCCGAAAGCGCGACCGAATTGCTGTCGTGGATGCCGGCCGGACCGAGCGGCTGACCGGCCGGCACCAGCTCGTCACCCGTGGCCAGGATGGCGATACGAGGCCGCCGGTGCACGACCAGGCCGTCGTGGCCCACGGCGGCCGCCAGGGCGACACGGGCGGACGTGACCAGCTCTCCCGGATGCATCACGCGCTCACCGCTGCGCACGTCTCCGCCGGCTGGACGGACGTGCGCGCCGGTGGCCGCTGGTCGGTGTATGGACACCACGCCAGGACGATCCGCCACCCCTGATGGAGCATCGGTCTGCTCCACCGGGACGATGGCATCGGCACCGGTCGGCACGATCGCGCCGGTCAGGATACGGACAGCGGTCCCTTCAGTGACGGCGACCGCCGGCGGATGGCCGGCGGCCACCTCGCCTATCACCCGCAGGCGGACCGGATGGGAC
>JACCYW010000185.1 GCA_013696275.1 Chloroflexota bacterium
GCTTGGCGCCCCAACGGCCCGCGGCGTCGGGCTGCGTGAGCCCGATGTCGACCGGCTCGGGCCGAGCCGGCACGGTCGGCAGGTCCTGTCGGGCCGCCCGCGCGCGCTTGGTGAAAAGCCTGACCAGGAACGGATCCTTGAGCGGCCGTCCCTGGTCATCCCGCAGGCCGGGTCGCTCCACGCCGCTGGCCACATCGACGCCGACGGCCGGCACGGCCCGCAGCGTCCCTGCTACGCCGGCCGCATCCAGGCCCCCGGCCAGCACGACCGGGAAGCGTCTGGCAACGGCCGCCGCCAGGACCGGCGGTACCGGGCGACCCGTGCCGCCGATGGATGACCCATCGCCGCCGTCGATGAGGAAGGGATCGGTGGCGCCGGCGGTGCGGTATCGGGCGGCGCTGGCGGCCACCTCCTCGGCGGCAGCCTCGATCGCTTCAGGCGGCGGATGGGCCGGCAGGCTGGGCATGCGGAGTGCTTTGGTGACCGGTCGCCAAAGGCCCTTGATGTCGTCCGGATGCTCGTCGCCGTGCATCTGGATGGCGTCTACCCCCAGCGCCTCGACCAGCGACGCGAGTTCCCTGACCGGCATGCCCGCCACGACTGCCACCAGACGGGGTGGCCGGCTCGACCCCGCGTGGAGCCGACAGACCCGCGCCAGGCCGGCCGCCTCGGTCATCGAGAGCGCACGCCTGGTGCCCGGCACCAGGTTCAACCCGATGGCATCGGCGCCGGCGGCGATGGCCGCGATGACACCGTTCGCGTCGGTGACGCCACAGATCTTGACGCTCGGCCGTCGACCGGCTGCCGCCGGGTCCTCGTCATCGGAAGGTTGCCGTCCGGCGGCGACGAAGGCGCGCACCCGCGCCGCGATGGCCTCGGCTTCGGCGCCGGCGCGCATGAGTGCCTCGCCGATGAGCACCGCATCGAAACCGGCCGCGCGCAGGCGGCGGACCATCTGCGTCTCCGATACGCCTGACTCACCGACCACGAGTCGATCGTCCGGCACGAGGCTCCTGAGCCGCTCAGCCCTGTCCGGGTCGACCACCAGCGACCGCAGATCTCGATTGTTGAGGCCGATCAGCCGCGTCCCTGACGCGAGTGCAGCGTCGACGGTCCGGCTGTCGTGGGCCTCCACCAACGGCTCCAGACCGACATCACGTGCCCGCTCCACCAACCGGCGCAGACGGCGCGCGGGATGGAGCGTGGCGAGCAGCAGGATCAGGTCCGCACCGGCGCCGCGAAGGAGCGGGATCTGGCGGTCGTCGACCACGAAGTCCTTGGCCAGCACGGGCAGGGCGGTGGCCTGTCGGGCCGCCCGGAGGTCGGCCAGGGAACCGCCGAAGTGGGCACCTTCCACCAACACGGAGACGATGGCTGCGCCACCTTCTTCATAGGCGCGAGCGCGCGCTGCGATGTCGAGGTCGGTCGAGGTGCCCAGGTGCCCGGCAGAGGGTGACCGTCGCTTGATCTCGGCGATGACGTGGAGCCCCGGTCGCAGCAGTGGCGCCAGAGCGTCGCGGGTCGCCGGTGCTGCGCCCAGCGCGCCGTCAAGGTCCGATGTCGAGAGCCCTTCCAACTCCCTCGCCACATCGACCGCGCGTCGCTCCGCGATGTCGGACAACACCGACTCGCGCTGCCGCGTGGTGGTCATCCGACCCGCGCTTGACGACGTGCCCGGAGCGCCATCAGGAGGTCGTTCGCCCGGCCGCCGGTGATGGTCTCGAGGGCGATGCGGACCCCTTCCACCAGACCTGGAGCCAGTCCCGCGACCACCAGGGCGGCGCCCGCGTTGAGCGCGACCACGTCGCGGCTCGGTCCGGCCAGGCGCCCCTCAAGGATGCCCTCGATGAGCCGTCCGTTGTCAGTCGGGCTGCGTCCGGTCAGGCTCGCGGTAGGCGCGCTCCCCAGCCCCAGGGCTGTCGGGTCCACCTTGTGGCGTTGGATGCCCGCCGGGCTGACGTCGAGGATGACCCCGCTGCCATCCAGCGGCAGCTCGTCGACGCGGTCCCCGTAGACCACGAACGCGCGGTCGACCCCCAGTCGCAGCAGCACCTGGGCCACCCGCTCAGCCGCGCCAGGCTCGGCCACGCCGACAAGTTGCCGGCGCACCCCGGCCGGATTGACCAGCGGACCGACCAGGTTGAAGAACGTGCGCACGCCCAGTTCTCGCCGCACAGGTCCGGCGTGACGCATGCCCGGGTGGAATGCGGGCGCGTGCAGGAAGCAGAAGCCGAGGTCGCGAAGTGCCTGGGCGGCCTCAGCCGGTGCCTGCTCGACCGCCAGACCGAGTGCCTCTATGACGTCGGAGCTGCCCGAGTCGGACGTCACCGCCCGATTGCCATGCTTGGCCACCGGCGCCCCCGCGGCCGCGGCCACCAGCGCGGCGGCGGTCGAGATGTTGAAGGTGCTGTGTACGTCGCCACCCGTGCCACAGGTATCGATGGCGCCGGCGGGAGCTTCGACCGGGATGACCCGCGCGCGCATGGCCAGCACGAAGCCGGTCAACTCCTCGGTCGTCTCGCCGCGCACCCTGAGAGCGATGAGCAGCGCGCCCAGCAGCGCCGGCGGGACGGCGCCATCCATCACCTCACCCAGGACAGCGCGTGCATCCTCACAGGACAGCGTGACGCCGTCGAGGACAGCAGAGAGGGCGACGCGAGTGGCATTCAAGGTGGTGGATGCTCCTGGACGTACCAAGACCGACTTCGTCTCGCCGGGACGGAAGGTCGGTCCCTCCGCGGTGCCACCCGCTTTCGATGCCTGTCGGCATCGCACTCGCTCCGTTCAGTGAGCTCCCGGGCCCATCCGCCGGTCCCTTGCCCCGGCTCGCAGCAGCCGCCGGATCTCTTGTCGCAAAGGGCGCCGGTTACTCTTCCCGATCAGCGCTCGTCTTCGATCGAAGGCGCAGGTTACGCCGTCCAGCCAGACCTGGCAAGCACCGATAGGCACCCGTGGGTAGGCAGCCATGGCAATCCGGTCGCTATGCCTGCCTATGTCGACCAGGTCGACAACCGGGGCTCAGCCGTGGGCCAAGCGACCTCCCTGAGGCTGCGATCCACCTGGTACCACGATGGGCCGCGCCGTTATCCCGCTCCTATCGACCCGCTTAAGCTCTCGCTGGGCTCGGAAAGTCGATGTCACCGACAGCGTGCCCATCTCGCCTGGACATCGTGCCATGAACCCTCCTCAGCCGCCGAGTTCGGCCAGCGCGGCCGCGGCCAGGGGAGCGTAGAGCGGCGAGAAGTAACGGTCGCCGGCAAGGGCCTCGGATAGGTATGCCCGGGCGGCCACGGTATCTCCTTGCGCCTTGGCGATCATGCCGGCGTGGTAGTGCCACAGGCCGTAGGGCGTGCCCAAGCGCAGAGCCTCCTCCGCCCGCGCACGAGCCTCATCGAATCGACCAGACCGGTAGAGGGACCAGGCCAGCGCATCGGCCGCCTTGATGTTGGGTTGAGCGTCATAAGCGCGCTGCGCCTTTTCCACCGCTGCCGCCGGGTCGGTCCCGTGATCGGCCTCGAAGAGCGCCAGGTCCAGGTCGGTGGCAACGCCGTTGGCGGCGAATAGCAGCTCGATGGCGCGGACCAGCGAGTACGTCTCCGCGGCATCCTC
>JACCYW010000231.1 GCA_013696275.1 Chloroflexota bacterium
AGCCCCGAGTCGAGCTTGGAGAGCTCCAGCAGATTCGCCGCCAACCAGTCCAGACGCTCGATCTGCTGCTGGCTCTGCTCCAGGAACTCGTCGCGCGCCTCGGGATCGTCAGTAGCGCCGTCGCGCAGTAGCTCGTTGAATGTCCGCAGTGCCGCGATGGGGGTGCGCAGTTCGTGGCTGACGTCGGCCAGGAAGTCGCGACTCCGATCCCGGTCGCTGCTGATGAAGCCGATCGATTCCGACAGTCGGTCGGCCATCACGTTGAAGGCGCTGGCCAGCTCGGTTATCTCCGCCGAACCGGAGTCAGTGACCGCCACACGCGCCGCCAGGTCACCTTCGGCCAGTGCCCGGGATGCCTGGGTCAGGCGCCGGATGGGACCGGTCAACCGCTCGGCCAGGATGATCGAGGCAACGACCGCCACGACCAGCGCCAGAAAGGCCGCCGCGAGCATGACACCCACGATGGTCTCCAGTGTCTGCGCCCTGAAGCTGTACGGGTTGGCCAGCGAAACGGTCACCAGTCGCGCTGGCGAGCCGGTCCAGTAGGGATCGGTGAGCTCGAACGACTCCACGCTGGACATCTCTTCGCGTTGCTGTCCGACATCGCCAGGCGCCCCAAGAGGCACATCCAGGCGGTATACGACCGGGTCGCCCGGATCCGATCCGACTGCGATGGTGATGACCACATCGGCCTGCGCTACGACCGGCGCGAGGGTGGCGACATAGCCCAGCGCGGAGGTGCCCAGGGCCCGGAAGACCATGTCCGAGGCGCGTGGCGGGTCGGTCGGCAAGACGATGGGCGGAGGTGCTTCGGCACCCAGCGTCTGGTACTGCACCAGCTGTTCCAGGACGAGCGCCGCCAGCAGCGCCGCTCGGTCGTCCAGCGCCTCGCGCTCCTGACGCAGGAAGTAGCCGTCCAGGAGGCGCGGCAGCGTCGCCAGCACCAGCGCCAGCGCGATGGCCACCATCAACGCGAACGCCAGCACCAAACGTAAGCGGTAGCTGTCCCTCAAGGCCCGCACGGTGAGCATCGTCGGCGTCCGCGAGGCGGCTAGCGCTCCGCGAACGCGTATCCTGCGCCGCGCACTGTCAGGATGAATACGGGATCCGCCGGATCGTCCTCCAGCTTCTCCCGCAAGTGGCTGATGTGGACGTTTATCGTCTTCTCATCCTGGTCCAGAGCCTCGTAATCGCGGACCAGCTCGAGTAGCTCGCGGCGCGAGAAGACGCGCCCCGGCCGCGAGGCGAGGTGACGCAGGATCTCGAACTCGGTGGCGGTCAGGCTGAGTCGTCGCTCGCCGCGCTGGACGCGGCGACGCTCGAGATCGACCACCAGGTCCCCATGGCGGAGCAGGCGGCCGCCAGCCGCGTCGGCCAGGTCGCCATAGGCACGTCGGAGGAGCGCCTTGATGCGACTCATCAGCTCGCGCAGCCCGAATGGCTTGGTCAGGTAGTCGTCGGCGCCGAGCTCCAGCCCGATGACCTTGTCGACCTCATCGTCTCGCGCGGTCAGCATCAGAACGGGCGCCCGGGACCCCGCTGCGCGCATGCGCCGCAGCGTCTCGAAGCCGTCGATGCCCGGCAAGCGCACGTCCAGGATGACCAGGTCTGGAGCATGCTGGGTGGCGAACTCGTAACCCTCCTCGCCGCTCTGGGCCATGGCCACCTGGTAGCCCTCCTGCTGAAGGGCGTATTGGACGCCTCGCGCGACCGCGTATTCGTCCTCGACGATCAGGATGGTCGCGCTCACGCGCGTGTTCCGTCTTGTGGCATGGGGCGACCGATGGTACATCGCACCTCGCGTGTTACCATCCCGCCTCCCTGGAAGAGGTAGCGATCACCTTGAGCACACGTCCGCAACTGGCCGCTGAACGCCGCGCCGTCACTGGCAAGAAGGTCGCTCGCCTGCGACGCGATGGCCAGCTGCCGGCGGTCGTCTACGGCCACGACCACGAGTCCCAGCCCATCCAGCTGGACGCGCGGGCGTTCGACGAACTGCGGCGCCATGCGGG
>JACCYW010000239.1 GCA_013696275.1 Chloroflexota bacterium
AGCCCCGAGCGTCGCCCGATCCCCTGGTGAGCGGGATGCTACGGTGAGCAGCGCATGAGCAGATCCTTGCTGACGGACGCGTTCGAGCATCACGTGTGGGCGACACTGCGGCTGGTCGATGCTTGCCTGCCGCTGAGCCCGGAGCAGCTGGGGACCGCAGCGCCGGGGACCTACGGATCGATTCTGGACACGATGCGCCACCTCGTCGGATCCGACTCCTCCTACCTGTTCACCATGACCGGCGGGCGCACCGCCCTCATCAAAGAGGACGGGATGGACCTCCCGGCGCTCCGGGCCGCGATGGAGGCCAACGGCGCCGCCTGGTTCACCGCGCCGCCCGAGTCCCTTCTGTCCTGTCTTCTGCTCGATGCCGAAGACGACCTTGTCAGTACGTTCATCCCGCACTCGAGGCTGCCGCAGCCACCCCGGTCGGTGGCCGCGCACAACCGCGCGCACGAGATCATCTCGTCGTCCACCAGCTCCATCTCGCCCTCGGTCCGCGAGGCGCACAGCATCTTCCTCGATGGTCTCGATCGTCGTTCGTTAGCGTGATCTCGTCCGCTGCCTGCCTTGCCCTGACTCGTCGCGTCAGACGAGCTGCCGAAGGCACGCGGGCGCTACACTCAGGTCGAGGAGGCACGGTGCCGCGCATCAGACGGGACCCGGTGCAGGACATGTGGCCGCTATTCCCGATCCCGGTGTGGCCGGATCAGGGCGCGGAGGAGCCGATCGCAGCTGAGGCGTGGGCGCCGGGGTCGTTCACAAGTCGGCCCGGACCACCAGTTCCACTGTGCCGCCTACGCGCGCCTGGCTTGTCTGGTACGGCGGCCGATCGCGCCGCCGGTGGTGGGACTCATCAGCCTGCAGCGCGGCGCGAAGCCCGACCGAGGCAGGTCCACGGAGTTCTCCCGCAAGCCGTGGCAGGGCTGATGTTCCGCGCGGAATAGCCAGGGCTCAGGCTCTCTGCACGGAGGCGCCCGGCCTTGGATTCTGCGGCCCTGGACGTGGGCCTTGATCGTGACGAAGGGGAACTCGCGCAGGTGGATTAACGATCGGATGAATTTCGTGGGTGGCGCATCCGACACGATGGCAAGATCGTGTGCGACCTTCCGCGGCTAGCTCAGACGGGTGCGACACCATCGGCGGCGTCCGATCGGCTCCGGCACACGCTCCGGCGGGTCGGACCTGTCGTCGGGGAGTCCGCCGGTCCGACGTTCCCTTTCGCCGCTCGCCGCGATGTCCCAGGCACCTCAGCGACTCCGGTCATCGATGAGGCGACCGCGCATCTGCTCGCGCCGTACTTCCCCTTACACCGAGCCGGCTGTGGCGCGCCGGAGAACTGGCGTGCTACGTCCATCAGCCTCGTGACAGGGGTTGCTAGTCTCGTTGCCTACGCGACCGTCCACTCGCTAGAGACCACCGCGTGGTCAGGCCAGGTCGTTGTGACGACGGCCGCTGCTTCACACCTATGAGCTAGCCATGACGGGCAGGGTCACGGCAACACGGGGGAACCTGCCGGTCGAGCTGACAAGCTTCATCGGGCGACGCCGCCAGGTCCAGGACGTCAAGTCGGCCCTGACCGCCGCCCGCCTGGTGACCCTTGTCGGACCGGGCGGTGTCGGTAAGACGCGCTTGGCGCTCCGATCGGCGACCGACCTCCGGCGCGGCATTCCGGATGGCGTCTGGCTGGTGGAGCTCGGTAGCCTGCAAGATGCCGAGCTCGTCACCAAGGCGGTGATCACCTCCCTCGGGCTCCGCGACGAATTGAGCCGTTGGCCTGTGTCCAGGCTCATCGAGTACGTCGCCTCGAAGCGACTGCTGCTCGTCCTCGACAACTGCGAGCACCTTCTCGACGCCTGCGCGGTGCTCGCCGATGCGCTTCTCCGTGAGGCTCCGTGGCTGCGGATCCTTGCCACGAGCAGGCAGCCCCTCGGCGTCGCAGGAGAGACCGTCGTCCAGGTCGGCCCGTTGTCCGTCCCGGACGTCGATGGACGAGTGGCGCCGGACCGGATCGCCGAGACCGAGGCCGTCGCCTTGCTGCTCGAGCGCGCACGAGAGGCGGGCGCTGCCTTCGAGGTGACGTGGACAACCAGGCCGCCGTGGTCGAGTTGGCCCGCCGTCTGGACGGCATCCCCCTGGCGATCGAGCTCGCGTCTGTGCGACTTCGCACCCTCGGCCTGGACCAGCTGGTCGAACGTCTCCACGACCGCTTCCGTCTGCTCGTAGGGGGTAGCAGGACCGCACCGCTGCGCCATCGGACTCTCGAAGCCACGATCGCGTGGAGTCACGACCTGCTCGGTCAAGACGATCGAGCGGTCCTGCGACGCATGTCCGTGTTCGCCGGTTCGTTCAGTCTGGAGGCCGCGGAGGAGGTGGGCCGGGCGGGCGCAGCCACGCCGCCGAGCGTAACGGACACCCTGATCGATCTCGTTGAGCGCTCCTTCGGCATCCGTGAGGGAACGAGTGGAAGGGCGCGGTATCGACTGCACGAGACCATGCGCGAGTTCGCGCTGCTGCGGCTCATCGAAGCGGATGAGGAGGCTGCGGTCAGAGATGCCCACCTTTCGTTCTTTGCGGGCCTCTGCCAGTTCAGCGAGCTCGAACTCGCGGGGGCAGATGGCACGTCAACGCTCGCGTCGCTCGAGGAGCTGGATCTCGAAGCGGACAACGTCCGCGCCGCATTGCGCTACTGCCTGGCCCTGTCTGACGGCGCGGATGTCGGTCTCTCGATGCGGCCGGCCTTGGGCTGTACTGGCGGACACGAGCCGTGAGTGAGGGCACCCACTACGCGCTGACAACCGCCGTGGGAAAACCCGAGCCCGATTTCCCGTGTAGGTTGGCGCTGCATGACTGAACGACACTCGTCCAGCCTCAGTTTCGAAGATGTCCCGGCGGTCGCACAAACCGCGTGGACCCGTCTCCGGGATGAGCTGCTCTCGATCCTCGGCGACGAGCTCGTCGCCATCTGGGCCTACGGCAGCGTCATCGGTTCCGACCGGCCGCGTCGCCCCGCCGACCTCGACACCCAC
>JACCYW010000255.1 GCA_013696275.1 Chloroflexota bacterium
TGCCGTGCACCCTCTGTCGACCGAGGACGCTCATGGGCCCAACGAGGTGATCGGCTCGGATCAGGCCGATCCGCGGCACCCGGCGAGCAGCGCTTAACGCTGCTTCCTTCCGGACCTGACGTGGTTCACGCGTCGCCGCTGCGCGGGACCCGATCCTCAACGTCGACCACCCCGACGGCTTCCACAGGCGCGGGCCTCGAGAGGGGATTCAGCCCTGCTGGAGCGGATTGCAGGTACAGGGCACCGCTAGTTCCCCGCCTAGCACGGCTGCTGAAGCATACGCTGCCTTGGCCGTCAGAGGCGCGGGCGGACTCTGGAGGGCTGGCGGAGAGGGCGGGATTCGAACCCGCGATGGGTTGCCCCATACCGCATTTCCAGTGCGGCGCCCTAGGCCTCTAGGCGACCTCTCCGCAGGCGGCTGGAGGTGGGAGTGGCGGAGAGGGCGGGATTCGAACCCGCGGTGCTTTCGCACACCGCTTTTCGAGAGCGGCACCATCAACCACTCGGACACCTCTCCACCGCGGAGGATAGCGCGTGCGCCTGGCGTGACCACCGTCAGTCGACCTCGAGGCGTTGCTAGCGAGCCCTGGCGAAGCCCCTGGCCGCTGACCCGCGAACGTCGCGGAGGTCCGGCCTGACCTCGCCCGCAGCTTCCTGGAGGATGCCTGATACGACCCTGAGGCGGCGCGACAGTCGCTCGCCGTCGGCCAGCTGGACGGCCGAACCAGCGGCTCCCTCGGTCGGGTCTCCCAGCGCGAAGACGATGCCGTCTGCGTCGCTCGCCAGCAGCGCTCCCACGCACATGGTGCATGGCTCGACCACGGAGAAGACGGTCAGGCCGGATAGTGACCCACGGCCCAGCCGACGGGCAGCTTCACGCAGCGCACAGATGACCGCGTGCGCGGTCGGGTCGCCGGTCGCCCGCACCTGTGCCCGGCCATGTGCGACCAGCGCCTCATCCAGCACCGCCACCGCACCATCGGCCAACTCACCCGATGCCGCCGCGGCAGACGACTCGGCAAGGGCTGCCCTCATGAAGAACTCGTAGTTCACGCGGTCGATCGTAGCATCGGGCCGGAACGACCTAGTCCAGCAGCGCCGCCAGGTCCAGCAGGCCAACGTCCACGGGACGCGTTGCCCGACTGACCTGGTCGAGCGGCACCTCGACGATCGCCTCCCCGCGTAGCGCGACCATCACGCCCCACCGCCCGGCCTCCAGGGCCTCCACCGCGGCCACACCGTAACGCGAGGCAAGCACGCGATCGACGAGGCTCGGCGGGCCACCGCGCTGGAGGTGGCCGAGCACGGTCACGCGTGTCTCGATGTGGGTGCGGGCCTCGATCTCCCGACCCAGGCGCTCACCCACGCCGCGCCGGTCCAGCCGCGGGTGACCGAAGGCGTCCAATGACTCACCGGCGGCGACTTCGTCGGTGCCCAGGGCGCGTGGGACATCGACTCCCTCGGAGACGACCACGATGCTGCTGCCCGTGCCGACCTTGGCGCGCTGCGAGAGGTGCCGGCAGACCGCGTCCAGGTCGACCGGCCGTTCCGGTACCAGCACGGCGTCAGCACCGCCAGCGAGTCCGCCGTAAGCGGCTATCCATCCGGCATCGCGGCCCATCACCTCCACGACCATCACGCGATGGTGACTGGCGGCCGTTGACTGGAGCCGATCGATGGCCTCCATCACGATGGTCGCCGCCGAATCGAAGCCGATGCATCGCTCGGTGCCCCACACGTCGTTGTCCATCGTCTTGGGGATGCCCACGACCGGCTCGCCGCACCCAGCCAGAGCAGCTGCCACGGACAGCGTGTCATCGCCGCCGATGACGACCAGTCCGTCAAGCGCCAGGGCCGCTATGTTGTCCCGGACGATCTCGATTCCGCCCTCAGCGGCCAGCGGATTGGTTCGAGATGTGCCCAGGATGGTGCCGCCCTCCGGCAGGATGCCACTGACGTCATGCCGGTCGAGGGGGATCACGTCGGGCTGGCCGGCCTCGGATAGACCGGCCCAGCCATTTCGGATGCCGAGCGTCTCGTGGCCAGCGAACCGAGCGCGTCGGACCACCGCGCGGATGGCTGCGTTGAGGCCGGGACAATCGCCGCCGCCGGTCAGTAGACCTATGCGCAAGAGGTTCCTCCCTGATCGCCGCAAGCCTATGCCAAACTCGGGCTCGTGCCGCGCATCGATCGATCAGCCAGCCCCCAGGACGCCCATCGCGGGCGCCTCCTGCTGGGCGTCGCCGGTGCCCTGCTGTGGATCTTGGCGCTGGCTGTCATCAGCGACGCCGCGCAGCCGTTCCTGGCCACGTCCCTTGGCCCTGGGCAGGACGCACGCGCCTACTGGGTCGCCTCATCGGTCGACCCCTACACAGCCGGCTCGGTGGGCAGGGAGAGTGCGTACCTCTATTCGCCGGCTTTCCTCCAGCTGCTGGAGCCGCTCCGATCACTGGCCTGGACCGATTTCCTGGAAGCCTGGACTGTCGTGCTGCTGGGAGCCCTCTTCGTCATGGTCGGACCGCTGCTCTTCGCGCCGCTCCTGGTGCTGACGCTCTTCGAGGTATGGGGCGGGAACATCCACCTGCTGCTCACGCTGGCCATCGTGTTCGGCTTCCGTTGGCCGGCAGCTTGGGCCTTCGTGCTGTTGACCAAAGTGACGCCGGGCATCGGACTGGTGTGGTTCGCGGTCCGTGGCGAATGGCGCTCTCTGGCCATCGCCGGCATCGCGACGGGGCTCGTGGCCGGTACGTCTTTCGCCCTCGCGCCGGGCCTCTGGTACGACTGGTTCGAGTTACTGCGATCCAGCGCCGGATCCAGCACGGTGGCCGGCTCCGTGCCGGTGCCATTGCTGCTGAGGCTGCCGGTGGCGGTGGCCGTCGTGGTCTGGGCGGCGCGCAGTGACCGGGCGTGGCTGGTGCCGATGGCGGCGATGCTGGCGCTTCCGGTCATCTGGTGGGGCGGTCTGACCATGCTCATCGGATGCATCGCGCTGCGACGTTCGCGGCTGGAGGCGTGGCTGCTCGATCGCATCACGACGACCGGGCTCCGGCCCGACGGACGAGCGATGGCGGGGGCAGGGTCATGACAGCCAGGCCGTGTCGCGCCGGACCGAGCATCGGTCATGGCCCGTTCGTGGCCCATCGGCACCGGGTTCCACGGCTGCGCGCTTGCGCGGCGGGTATCGCCCCCAGCAGACTGGTGAACGAGTCCTGCCTATCCGCTTGTCGATAGCCCCGCGCTGTGCGCCCTGGTGCGCTCGGGGAAGGTGGACCGCAGCGCAGCGCCGGAGGCGCCGAGCATCCCTTGTATCAGATAGAGAACAGCCGCCAGGTCCTGGAGAGCGGGCGCAAGCTCACCTCCCGGCGCGGTCTCCCGCGGGTCAGCCGTAACGTCGTCTTCCTTGGCCTGACCAGCCTCTTCACGGACGTGTCCTCTGAGATGGTCAGCACGGTCCTGCCCATCTACCTGGTGCTGACGCTCGGTGTGACGCCTATCGCTTTCGGCATCATCGACGGGCTGTACCAGGGCGCCTCCGTCCTTGTGCGCGTCGCGAGTGGTCTCGTCTCCGACCGCTGGCGACATCCCAAGCGAGTGGCGACCTTGGGCTACGGCCTCTCGGCGGTCTGCAAGTTGGGACTGCTGGCGGCTCAAGGGGCATTCGGCGTGCTCACCAGCTTCGTCCTGCTCGATCGGATCGGCAAGGGCATCCGCACGGCGCCGCGCGACACGATGATCTCCCTGAGCAGCTCGGCACAGGGCCTGGCCACCGCCTTCGGGGTCCACCGGGCGCTCGACACGGCCGGCGCCATGCTGGGCCCGCTCATCGCGTTCATCTTGCTCGCGGCCATCCCCGGTGCGTTCGACGCGGTGTTCGTGGTCAGCTTCTGCGCCGCCGTCATCGGCCTGGCTCTATTGGTGCTCTTCGTGAAGGATCCCGCGCGCTCGAGCGATACGGCTCGAGAGACGCCGAACCTGACCGGCAAGGCGGTCCGCGAGCTGCTTGGTGCACGGCGTTTCCAGGCCATCGTGGCGATCGGCGGCGCGCTTGGACTGGTCACGATCAGCGACAGCTTCATCTACCTCGCACTGCAGCGGCGGCTGGACCTCGATGTGGGCTTCTTCCCGCTGCTGTTCGTGGCGACAGCACTCGTCTATATGGTGCTCGCGGTGCCCCTTGGCCAATTGGCCGACCGGTTCGGGCGCACCCGCGTCTTCATCGCTGGGTACGCCGCCCTGGCCATCGTCTATCTCGCCTTGCTGTTGCCGGACATGGGGCCGCTAGCTGTTGTCGCGGTCATCGGGCTGCTTGGCGCCTACTATGCGATGACCGACGGCGTCCTGGCGGCGATCGCCAGCGCGATCGTGCCGGCCGATGTCCGTGGCACCGGACTCTCACTGCTTGCCACAGCCACCAGCGTCGGGCGGCTGGCCGCTTCCGTGCTATTCGGCATCGCATGGACGGTCGGTGGTGTGCAGGCCGCCGTACTCTTCTTCCTGGCCGCGCTGGTAGGTGTATCGCTCATCGCAGCGTGGCTGCTCGGTCGCAAAGTGGAGATGACCGCCATCGGCTGATCGCAAGTCCCTCGAACGAGACATGCCCGGCCCGGGCGGGTCGAAGGCAGCCGTCTTCGCCATCCTGGTCGCCATCGTCGT
>JACCYW010000267.1 GCA_013696275.1 Chloroflexota bacterium
GCCAAGGATGTGCTGTCCTGGCTGCTCCAGGCGTTCCTGTCGCGGCCACGGCTGGCGGACTATGCGTTGCGCCGTCTCGCCGCCCGCGACGACCATCGCGCCACGTTCGGGTCCGTCCTGGCGGATCTGGAAGGGGCGCGGGATGCACTCCGGCCAGGCTTCCTGGTGGGCCTCCTCCGGCCGTGACCAACGAGGTCGCCGCGCCGCCCAGCCGCGGTCGGGTTCGCGTCTCCGCCTACGCGCTGGCGCATGATCGAGCACGACTGAACAGTCGTCCGCCCTGCCCGTGGTCGAGCTGATGACGGTGGCGCTCGCTTTGCTTCGGACGCCCGCATGAGATCGGCCATCTCCATCGCCGTGGCAGCGCCTCCCGAGGTGGTCTTCGGTCTGGCTCGCGATGTCGGGCGCTGGCCCGCGTTGCTCCCCCACTACCGTTCGGTGACCATCGAGGCGCGCCGGGGCAGTCATGTGGTGGCCCGCATGGTCGCCGTCCGATCGTTCGGCCCGATCACCGTGCCGGTCACCTGGCGGGCCGAGCAGTGGCCTGATGGCTCCGACCCCACGGATCTGCGGCTTCGATTCCGGCACGTGCGCGGCGTGACCCGCGGGATGGAGGTGACCTGGCACATCCGCGCTCTGGGCGGCGGCGCACTGGTGACCATCGACCATGACTTCGTCCGTCCCGTCCCGCTCCTGGGCGAGGACTTCCTGCCGGCCGTCGTCGATCGCTTCTTCACCAGGCATATCGCGGCTCATACGCTGCGCACCTTCAAGGCGCTGGCCGAGGTCGACGGCGCCGATGGTACCCTTCGAGCGTGACCAAGGGTCGAACGCCTCGGCGGGTCTGGATCACCGGTCTGGGGCTGGTCACACCCATCGGCATCGGCCTCGAACCCTTCTGGGACGGCCTATGCGCTCGACGATCGCCGGTCAAGCGCATCGACCGATTCGATCCATCGCCATTCCGCTCCCAGGTCGCCGCCCAGGTGGACGACTTCACGCCGGGCGACTTCATGGATGCCCGGGCGGAGCGGTCGCTCGACCGATTCAGCCAGTTCGCCATGGCCGCCGGTCGGCTGGCCATCGCCGACGCCGACCTTCGACCCGGAGCACGCAGCCATCCCCGCGCCGACCGTGTGGCGGTGTACGTCGGTTCGGCCCTGGGCGGCATCGCCTACGCCGAGATCCAGCACGAGCGCTACCTGGAGCGTGGCATCCGCAGCGTCGCGCCCAATCTGGCGCTGGCTGTGTTCGGCGGGGCAGCGCCGGCGAACGTCGGCATCACGCTGGGACTGCACGGCCCCATCCTCTCGACCGCGAACTCGTGCGCGGCCGGCGCGGTGGCCCTCGGTGAGGCGTTCCACCTGATCCGCGATGGCGGCGCTGACGCCGCTCTGGCCGGCGGTGTCGAGGTTCCTCTGAGTCCGTTGGCCTTCGGTGCCTTCGACATCATCCGAGCCCTCAGCGCTGGCCACAACGACCAGCCCGAGTCGGCTGCTCGTCCATTCGACTCCGGCCGGGACGGATTCGTGATGGGCGAGGGCGCTGCGCTCCTGGTCCTGGAGGAGGCCGGCGTTGCCGCGCGTCGCGGTGCCCGACCCTATGCGGAAGTGCGCGGGTTCGCCGCCACCAGCGACGCGCACCATATGGTCCAGCCGCGACCGGACGGGCGTCAGGCTGCTCGGGCCGCCCGTCTGGCACTTGCGGATGGCCGGCTGAAGGCCGCTGAGGTCGACCTGGTGAGCGCTCATGCCTCTTCCACGCCGCTCGGTGACGTGGCTGAGGCGCGCGCCATCCGACTCGCCCTGGGAGCCCGTGCCGCGACGGTGCCAGTGACCGGCACCAAGGCCTACTACGGGCATCCCCTCGGCGCATCGGGCGCCATCGAGGCGGCCATCTGCGCCTTGGCAGTGCAGCGCGGCTGGTCGCCCGGGACTCTGAACCTCAGAGAGCCTGATCCAGCGGTCGTGGAGGCCGTGCCCTGCGTCAGCGCGGACCCGGTGACTGGCCCGTTCGGGGCC
>JACCYW010000271.1 GCA_013696275.1 Chloroflexota bacterium
GAAGCGCCGAACACCGATGAGCACTACGGCAGCCACCGACACCTGGCCCAGGGCGGCGGCGGCGACCGCGCCGGCGAGCCCGACCGACGGCACCAGCAGCAGCGTGCAAAGGACGACCACGGCGATGGCGGTCAGGTTCGCGCCAACGACCAGCCGCTCCCGACCGGCCCGGAAGGCAAGGTGGACATGAACCAGATAGAGCCATGGCGGCAACGTGGCAAGCCAGGCCAGGACAAGCACCGTCGCCGGTAGCTCGACCTGGTAGAGGAAGCGCAGCGCCGCCCACATCCCAGCCAGGCCCGTCAGTGTCAGTGCCAGCCCCACTCCCGCGAGTCGCACGGAGATGGCGTTCACCGCCGACCGTGACAGGCGGTAGAGGGCAGGGACACTCGGCGCCAGGACCCCGGCCGACAGCGATTGGACCACGAGCAGCAGCCCGGTGAGGACCTGATAACGGCCCAGGTCCGATGCTGTCAGGAGCAATGCGACGACATACAGATCGATCCGCGAACCCAACGCGCCGCTGAAGCTGAGGGCGAAGAAGGGCCACGCCTGACGCAGGCTGCCGAGATCGACCCGGCCTCGCGAAGCAGATGGGCGCACCATCCTGAAGCGAACCAGGCAGGCGACCGCCCGGGCGACCGCGCCGACGGCGAACAGGGCGATCAGCCAACCGACCGATGTGCCTTGCCCCAGTACCAGCACGGCGGCCACCATCCCAGCCGTCGCGCCCACCTCGGTCGACATCGCGAAGCCGAACGCGCGACGCTGCGCGACGAGCGCGTCGTGCATCCGGGTCACGAACAGGCCACCCAGCCAGATGGTCATCCAGGCCACGTCGATGGGCGCGAAGCCCAGGACCAGAAAAGCCAGCGGCGCGATGGGAAGGAAGAGTGCCCGCGTGACCGTGGCCGACCGCCACGTGGCCTCCATCGACGATGGCGCACGCGAGAACGACCGGACCAGCGCATCCCGGCTGCCCCAGTCGATGATCGATGCACACAGTTGGACTGCCAGCAGGGCCCCCACGAACGAGCCCCATGTCTCGAGTCCTGCCATGCGCACCACGACCAGCGAGGTGAGCGCTCGCGTAACGGGCAAGGTGACGGCGTTGGCGATGCTCGCCGCCACCCGCACCCCGCGCGACCGCGGGACCATCAGAAGCCCGATGTCTCCGGGCGCCGGTACGGCAGTAACCGCTGGAGTGCCCTCAGCTCGACCGGATAGGCATACACGCCAAGCCGGTAGCGCCAGGCTGATGCCGTCTGAAGGACCCGTCGACGCGACCGGCTGATACCCAGGTCGGTCGAGGTCGGGTAGCGAGCGTTCAGGACCCACTCGAACTCCCGGATCCGGCGCCGCAGTGGATCCTTCAGCCAAGGCATGACCGCCGAGCGGCGCTGAGCGAACTCCTGCCAATCGTCGCTGACCCAGCCGGCGAGCGTCTCAGGGAACGCGAAACCCTCCTGTTTGGCCTGCTCGTACAGCTCGCCCGAGAGCGGCACCGGCGTGTACAGGTAGAGGATCACCTCGGTGGCGGGATTGACCGCCTTGACCTGGCGGATGAAGCGCATGGTCGTCTCGGCGTCAGCCTCCGGCTCGGGCGGGTTGCCCATCACGAACGACATCTCGGGCACGATGCCGTACTCACCCATCTTGGCCGCGATCTCCAGGGTCTTCGCGACCGACGCCGTGCCGCCCTTGTTCATCCGCTGGAGCGTCTCGTCGGAACCCGATTCCGCGCCCAGGAAGACCATTCGCAGGCCGCTATCGCGCATCAGCCGCCAGGTGCGCTCGGAGTAGCGCAGCATCGTATCGATGCGCGACTCGCCCCACCAGCCGATGCGCAGGTGGCGGATGCGCGCGGCGAAGTCGGCCGTACGCAGCTCATGGACGAAGAAGTTGTTGTCGTAGAACTCGACTGCATCGATCGCCCAGTCACGGACCAGACGCTCCGTCACACGGGCCGTCCGTTCCGCAGACTGAGCCAGCCAGCGGCCACCGACCATGTTCACCACGGCACAGAAATTGCACTTGAACGGGCAGCCGTAGGACGAGTGATGGGCGATCGTCCGGCGGCCCATGAACGTCGGCCGCGGATAGCGGTCCATGGCGACCCGGTGGTACGGGAAGTCCGGCAACTCCTCGGGGTGGGGGATCGGCGCCAGCTCGTTCGACCGTGGCTGGCCGGTCTCGTCGCGATACGCCAGGCCGGGCAACTGGCGCGGGTCGGTGCCGGCTCCAAGGTGGTCGATCAGCGCCTGGAACGTCCGCTCGCCGTGGCCACGGACCACGAAGTCGATGGCCGGCTCGCGCAGGCAGACGTCCCAGTGCTGGGTCGGGAAGTAGCCGCCCCAGACGACCGTCAGGCGCGGGTGTCTCTGTTTGAGCTTGGGCATCAGCGCCGTTGCATCGGCCAACTGCGGACCCGGCATCACCGTGACCGCCAGGATGTCGGCGCCACGGTCACCGATCAGCGCGCCGATGGCCGACTCGGCGTCCGGTTCGAGGTTGCCATCGACGATGGCGTAGTGCTCCTTGCCCTCCAGGATGGCGCCCAGGGCGAGCAGTGACATGGGCAGGACGGGCTTGCGCCCGGCGCTGCTGGGCGGGTTGTACAGGACTACCAAGTCAGCACCGATGATGGCAAGGTGCAGCGTTCGACGTGGCGCTCCCGGCGGCTGACGCCGACCGGCGCGAAGTTCGTCTCCGACGTCATCGGACGCCTGCTCCTCCTGCTCCTCTTCGCCCTCGCCGCCCGGACGCTCTCGACGGCCGACTTCGGAGGGTACGCCTATGCCCTGGCGATCGGACTCCTGTTGGGGCAGCTCGCCGACGCCGGCATCGGCATCACGCTGCTCCGAAGCCTGGCCGCCGAATCCGACCCACGTGCCCGAGGCTTCCAGTTCTGGGCTGCCACAGCAGCGCGCTCGTTGTTGACCGTACCCCTCTTCATCGCCGCCGCCGCGCTCGCTGCCGGCGCCGGTTCCAGCCCCGAACGAGGTGGCGAACTGGCCATCGTGGCCGCCGCGCAGATGGTCGGGTCCTTCGGCGACCTGTGGATCTAACTCCTGCGCGAGCGCGGACGACTGGACCTGGAAGCCGTCGTCGGGCTGGCCTCGCGGGCGACCATACTGCTCATCGGCGCGCTCATGCTGACAGCAGGCCTCGGACTGCTGGGGCTGGCGGTGGCGCACCTCCTGGGCACCGGCATCGGGGTCATCGCGGCCCAGCTGCTGACGCGTCGCATCATGAGCTGGCGACCTGCCCTTCGGATCCCTGACGTGGCCAGGATGCTCGTGGCGGCCTTCCCTGTCGGCGCTGCGGCCGCCCTGTCACTGCTCATGTTCCGCGTCGATGTCGTGCTCCTGGAGGCGCTCCGCGGGCCGGAGTCGGTGGCCGCGTTCTCCGCTGCGCATCGGCTGTACGAGGCGGCGGTCCTGCTGCCCGCGGCGGTCATGGCCGGCACGTTCCCCGCCCTGGCTCGATCGATGGCCGACCTGGTCGCCTTTCGCCAGCGCATCCGCGAGGTCGCCGTGCTCCTCGCCACGTACGGGGTCGCCGCGACGCTGGCGGGGTGGCTCCTGGCGCCCATCGTCGTCCCGCTCATCTTCGGCTCGAGCTACGCCGGATCTGGGCAGCTCCTGCAGGTCATGGTACTGGCCGTTCCGTTCCTGGCCTTGAACGCACTACTGACCCAGGCGCTCATAGCTGTGGGTCGGGCGTGGCGAGAGGCAGCGGCGGTGGCACTCGCACTGGCCGTCGCGGTGGCCGTGAACCTGGCGCTCATCCCATCACTGGGCGCGATCGGCGCCGCCGGCGCGGTGGTCGCAGGGGAGGCCGCGCTCCTGCTCGCCTGCCTCATCGCGCTGGCGGGACTTCGACCCTACGGCAACAACTCGAGCGCGTCGCGGTGAGCCGGCCGAACGGTGGCGAAGTGGCGATGGTCGAGGGTCGCTACCTTGGGCTCGTCCAGCCGCTCCGCCAGCGCCACGATGCTCGCGTCCACGACCCCCAGATCAAGGTCCAGGTATCTGCCTTGCAAGTCACGGCAGCGAGCTAGATCGGAGACGGTCGGTGGTATGACGCGATACGCGCCGGCCACGATGTCGTCCACGAACATCAACCAGTCGGCGACTGTCAGCCGGCGCGCACACCAGTAGTCGAGCTCCGCGAGCACGAGAGTCGGCACGATCAGATCCTCCCGCGTTTCGGTGATGAGCGAGGCGCATCGATCGTGGTCCGGGTCGTGCGCGTCGAAGGCCGCCAGCAGTGGTCCAGTATCGAGGATGAGGGCCACTCAGCGCGGATCCTCCGCCACCGGCTCGGTGGTGACTTGAGCGGCGGATCGTCCATCCGTCGAACGGGCAAAGCCGACCCGCGGCCGGCGATTCGCTCGCAAAGAGAGTGCCTTCTCCTCTACCGCCTCCCGGAGGACAGTAGCCAGCGATACCCCCCGACGATCAGCTTCTGCTTCCAACGTGTCCAGTACCGCTCCCGGGGCCGTGACGGTCGTGCGTCGGTTCATCATGGTGCAAGATGCTAGCATCATTCATCGAAGTGCGTCACCAGTAGCTGATACGCTCCTGCCCGATCCAGTGCTTCGAGGCCCGCGCCGTCTCGAAGGGCCACGAACGCCCTGCCGGGCGGCGAGGTCGCCCACTGCGGGGCCAGGATGTCGACCGGGACGATGAGGTAAGTCGGACGGCCGTCAGCGGTCAGTGCGGTGATGGCAGCCGGATCCTGGTCGTACAGCTCCAGTGCGTCAGCTCGACCTGCATGGCGCAGGGCCAGGGTCGCTCCGAAACTGACCAGCTTGGCGTCCGAGGGCACGCTGGAGGCGAGTCTGGTGATGCCCTCCTGCTCCGATCGGTGCCGGGCGATGAACGAGTCGGCAAAGCGCACTGCGCTGACTCCCTGGATGGCCAGGCCAAGCACGACGACCGCGACTAGCGACGCGCCGACTACTCGCCGCGGTCCAGATGCCCAGCCCCGAGCACCGTCCACGGTGGCTTCGCACCCCAACGCCGCGAGGATGGCCAAGGGAGGCAGCGCGGCGAGGAAGAATCGGGTGTTCTGCGTCATATCGCCGGCCAGGAAGCCCAGGACCAGCAACGGCCACCCGACCAGGACCGCCATCCGGATGACCGTAGCCGAGCGGAGCGTGACCAGCAGACCCGGGATGGCCAGCAGGGTCCACAGCGGCCCGAGGTGGTATGGCTGCGCTGGCTGGAGCAGGTAGTAGAGGCCCATGGGTTGGGCGAAGTCGAAGCGGCCACTCGGCCCGTCGTAGGTCGACCGGAGTGCATTGGCCGGATCCCAGGGGTGTGACGCCAGCGAGATGGAGAAGGGTATGGCTTGGCCATCCAGAGCGGCCGACACCATCGGCAGCCCGACGGGCGCCAGGACCAGCAGCCCGGCGACGATGGCGAGAGCCGCATGCATCGAGGCACGCCGGCGCAAGGTCAGATGGAGTCCCGCGACCGCCAGGGGCAGGGCCACCAGGGCGTACGCCCAGCGAGTCGCGATCGCGAAACAGATGGCCACGGCGGCCAGTACCACCCAGCGGCCGCTTCCGAGACGCGCGTATCGTGCCAGCGCCCAGGCGCCCAGGGCGGCGCTGGCCAAGCCGGTCGTGTCGGCCATGATCACCGCGCTCGACTGCCACAGGTGGGGGGTCAGCGCGACGACCGCACCAGCCAGCCACGGCATCCAGCGCGCGCCTCTTGGCTTCAGCTCGTGCGCCAACAGGATGGTGAAGACGGGCACGGCAGCTCCGGCTACCAGGCTGACCACTTGACCTGGCAGCGTCCCGACGCCTGTGACGAGCGAGAGCATCGCGACGATGACCGGATAGCCGGGTGGCCAGGTGAAGTCAGGTATCGGCCGGAGCCGGGTCAGCGCGTCCCGCAGTGATCCGGTCGCATACGTCTGATAGAAGAACGAGTCTTGTCCGTACAGACCGTTGAAGTCATGCCCCACGACCAGCACCACGACCGGCGCGGCGATGGATACGGCCACCAAACCGAAGGCCAGCCACGGTGTCCATCCAGGAGCCGGCGGCGGCTCAGGCGCGGTGGAAGAGCTCATCCAGACGGAGCAGGTCTGTT
>JACCYW010000272.1 GCA_013696275.1 Chloroflexota bacterium
CGAGCCGTGCGTTCCAGCGCACGCTTCAGCTCAAAGGGCAGATACACCGTCGTCCTTTCCATGCCATACAAATTACCATACGTGCCAGGGGCCTCCTCTGTATCACTCGTGATACTCTCGGCGACCATGGCTGACGTGACCATCAGAGAGCTTCGCAACCACGGAGGTGAGGTCGTCGCCCGCGTGGCTCGAGGCGAACGCCTGACCATCACGCGAGCAGGAAAGCCGGTAGCGGAGCTCCATCCGGTGCGCCGATCGGGGATGGACGCCCACGCACTACTGGCTGCCTGGGCACACCTGCCGCCCATCGATGCAGCCGCATCGAGAGCGGACTTAGACGCCACCCTGGATCCCGCCCTGTGACAGGGACTCTGCCCGATGGATCTACCCCGGCCGGGTCACAGCCGCGGGGCCTCCTCGACACGAGCACCCTCATCCTTCTGCCGCGCCTCCGCGACGCGTCGCTCCTTCCTGCCGAGCCGTTGATATCGGCGATCACCCTGGCAGAGCTGAGCCTCGGGCCGCTGGTCGCTCGTTCCGGACAGGAGCGAGCCGCGCGTCAGGCTCACCTGCAGCAAGCCGAGGCGGACTTCGAACCTCTACCGTTCGACGCAGCGGCGGCGCGGTCGTTCGGACGCGTGGCCGCGTCCCTCCGTCGTGCCGGACGGAAGACGACTGCCCGGGCATACGATGCGATGATCGCCGCCGTTGCCATGGCCCACGATCTGCCCCTCTACACCTGTGACCCGGATGGCTTCGCTGGCATCGATGACCTGGTGGTCATCCCGGTCCCCGACCCCGATCGTCGACCAGCCAACGCGGGCGACCGATGAACGAGACCAGCACGGCCGAACAGCACGTCATCGAGCGGGTCCGCGCGGCGCTACCGGACGAGTTCCACGTCTACTCCAACGTCCACTGGATCAGTCGCTCACGCGTTGGCGGACCGGCCCGGGACGGCGAGACCGACCTGGTCATCGCGCACCCCGAGCGCGGCCTGCTGATCGTGGAGGTAAAGGGTGGCCGCATCAGCGTCGACGGGCACGGTCGTTGGTACAGCGGTCCTCACGAACTGATCCCGGCCCCGTTCCGCCAGGCGCAGGCCAGCAAGTACGCCATCCTGGGCAAGCTGCGCGAGTCGCCCGAGTGGCGCGCTGGCGACCCGTGCGCCGGCCACGCGGTCGCCTTCCCGGACGTGGATCTGGCCAGCCTGCCACCCGGCGCGCGGGCCCTGGGCCCGGATGCTCCGACCCAGTTGGTCCTGGACGGCACCGCGCTGGAGACGCCGCAGTCGACTCGTTCCGGGGTCGAGCGAGCCTACGATCACTGGTTGGGCGATGGTGCGGGCACCGGCGTACCGCTCGGTGAGCACGGCATGCAGCTCCTTGATCGACTGTTCGAACCGGAGGTCCAGCTTCGGCCGCTCCTGCGCCGCCAGATCGACCAGGCGAACGAAGAGCTGGTCCGCCTCACCCGGGCCCAGTTCGACGTGCTCGATCACCTGCGCGGCGTGCGCCGCGCGTCGATCAGCGGTCCGGCCGGCAGCGGCAAGACGATGCTCGCGGCGGAGAAGGCGCGTCGCCTGGTGGGGGAGGGCTTCCGCGTCCTGCTCCTCTGTTTCAACCAGCCGCTGGCGCGCCACCTGGCGGGACAGCTCGGTCCGCAGCTCGAAACGGGCCGCCTGGATGTCTTCACCTTCCACGAGCTGTGCCTGCGAATGGGTCGCGAGGCGGGCGTGCTTGGCGAGGAGCCGGCGGTCAAGGATCGGTCCTGGTGGGATGAGGTGCTTCCGGCGGCGCTCGACAAGGCGGTCCAGACGGTCGGTGGGAGCTACCACGCGGTGATCGTGGACGAGGGCCAGGACTTCGCACGGTCGTGGCTGGAGACCCTGCCGTTCCTGATGATGGAGCCGTGGGAGGACGTGTTCTACGTCTTCCACGACCCGAGCCAGGCGCTCTATCGGCCCGATGCGACCTCCACCCTGGGCTTGCAGCCGTCGTTCATCCCTGACAACTGCCGCAATCCGCCGGCCGTGCACGACCTGGCGACGCGCTTCTACAACGGCTCGGAGTCCATCGTGGCTCTGCGCCAGACCGGTCGCAGCCCGGAGCTGATCGCTGCCGAGGATGATCGCGCCACCGTCGAGGCGCTGCGTCGCATGCTCCACACGCTGGTCCACGACGAGCGCGTGCTGCCGGGCCAGATCGCCGTGCTCACCGCCGTCTCACTGTCAGCGAGTGCCGTGTGGCAGCAGCGCGTCTACGGCAACGAGGTGCTCTGGAACGGCAGCTACGACGATGAGGGTCACTCGCTGGGTCTGGCGCCGGAGCTCCAGCCCGAGCAACCACCCGACGTCATCCTGTGCGACTCCATCCGGCGCTTCAAGGGGCTGGAGCGGGAAGTGGTCATCCTGGTCGAGCTGCGGACGGATGATCCACAGCTGGCACCGTTCCTGTACGTCGGCATCACCCGCGCCCTGGATCATCTGGCGGTCATCGCGCCAGCCGCCGTCCTGGCCCGCATCCGGGACGGCTGAGGATGCATACGGTCGATGGCAGGCCGGTCGTCGCGGCGACCGACCTGGTGGGCTTCCTGGCCTGCGAGCACCTGACCAACCTGGAGCGCGCCGCACTGGCCGACCTGGTGAAGCGGCCCGACCGGGACGACCCCGAGCTGGATGTCATCGCCCGGCGCGGCCTTGAGCACGAGCAGCGCTACCTGAAGACGCTGCGCGACGTGGAGCGGCGGACCGTGGCCCACATCGCCACGGCGTCGATCGAAGGTGAGATCCAGAGCGAGGCGCTCCGGCGGGCTGCCGAGGAGACGCTGGCCGCTCTCCACCGCGGCGACGATGTCATCTACCAGGCGACCTTCTTCGATGGCCGGTGGCGCGGCCACGCCGACTTCCTGCTGCGCCTGGACACTCCTTCGACCCTTGGCCCGTGGAGCTACGAGGTGGCCGACACGAAACTGGCGCGCAAGGCGAAGGCCGGCGCGCTGCTCCAGCTCTGCTCGTACACGGAACAACTGACGCGCATCCAGGGCCTCCAACCGGCGCACATGCACGTGGTCCTCGGCGGTCGCGATCGGGCTCGGGTGTCGTTCCGGGTCAAGGACTACATGGCCTACTACCGCGCCGTGCGATGGCGTTTCGAGGAAGCTGTCTTCGGCGAGATACCGGTCACTTACCCGCCGACCGCCACCTACCCGGA
>JACCYW010000286.1 GCA_013696275.1 Chloroflexota bacterium
TGGACATCGATCGCATCCTGGCCTGCTTCGAGCCGGTCAGGGCGGTGGGGATGGACGGGCAGCCTGGCGGGGAGCCCGGGAGTCGATACGGTGGCCGGCTGGCGCGCGTGCTCCGGGACGCTGGACGCGCCCTCAGCGGCGCACCCGGGGACCGACATTGATGGCGCCCGCGGTCGGGCGGTCTTGACTACGGCCGTATCCCGGCCGAGGCCGCCGGCGCTCCCCGGGGGGCGGCAGAGGCTCGTTGTCGATGAGGCGGGTGGACCCGAACCGTACAGCCAGCGAGAGCAGGGCAGGGACATCCACCACGTCCAGCTCGCGTAGGCCGGAGGCGTCGGCAACGCTCACGTAATCCACCTCCGCTAGGGGCTCGGCGGCCAGCTCGGCTGACATGGCCTCCCTGATGGCCGGCCCTGATCGCTCACCGTTCTCCCAAGCCGCGCGCCCGCGGAGCAGCGCCCGTCGCAGTACTGGCGCCGCCGCCCTGTCTGCCGATGACAAGTGCACGTTGCGCGAGGAAAGAGCCAGTCCGTCCGGTTCGCGCACCGTGGGACAGGCGATGACTTCTGTCGGCAGCGCGAGATCGCGCGCCATCCGGCCGATGACCATCACCTGTTGGACATCCTTCTGGCCGAAGTAGGCGCGCTCGGCGCCGACCAGCGCGAAGAGGATGGCGACGACCGTCGCCACGCCGTCGAAGTGGCCTGGTCGCGCCGCGCCCTCGAGCGGCTCCGCCAGGCGCCCCACTGACACCGTCGTATCAAAGCCGACCGGGTAGACCTCCTCGACCGGTGGCAGCCAGACCAGATCGACGCCCTCCTCACCGCAGATGGCCAGGTCGCGGTCCACGTCCCGCGGGTAACGATGGAAGTCGGCGGCGTCCCCGAACTGGCGGGGGTTGACGAAGATGGTCGCCACCGTGGTCGCATCGGCAGCTCGCGCCTGGCGCATCAACGAGCGGTGACCGTCGTGCAGCCAACCCATGGTCGGTACCAGCCCGACCGGCCGCGGCAGCTCGGCCAGTGCCCCGCGCAGCTCGGCCCGCGTCCGCAGGATGCTGGTCAGAGGTCCCGATCCAGGGGGATGACGCTGGTGACGCCCACGCTGGTCGGTCGATCGTTCGCACCTGTGCCAAGGACCTCGGCGAGCACGTCGTCAGCCATCCGGACCGTCTGCTCCGGTCCCGGGAATGTGCCCGCCGAGACGTCCCGGGAGTATGCCCGCACCGCGTCGCCGATGGCGGCCCTGAGGTCGACATATGGCTTGGCGTGCTTGGGATGCCATTCTTCCAGGCCAAGCAGATCGGTGATCACCTGCACCTGGCCCGAGCAGCCGGGACCGGCGCCGATGCCGATGGTCGGGATGGCCAGGCGCTCGGTGATGGCCCGCGCAAGTTGCTCCGGTACCAGCTCCAGCACGACCGCGAAGCAGCCGGCGTCCTGGACCGCCAGTGCATCGCCCAGCAGCGCGCGAGCCTGTTCGCGGGTCTTGCCCTGCACCTTGACCTTGCCTGCCCGGTTGGCCGACTGGGGTGTCCAACCGATGTGGCCCATGACCGGGATGCCCGCCTTGACCAGTGCCTCGATGGTGCGTGCGGTGCGCAGCCCACCCTCCACCTTGACCGCCTGAGCGCCGGCTTCGGCCAGGAATCGACCGCCGTTGGTCACCCCCTTCTCCGGCGTCGCATATGAGAGGAAGGGCATGTCACCGACGACGAGGGCGCGCTTGGCTCCTCGCGTCACGGCCGCTGTGTGGTGCAGCATGTCGGTCATCGACACGGCCATCTCATCGTCATAGCCCAGCATCGCCCCACCCACGGAGTCGCCCACCAGCAAAATGGGTATGCCCGCTTCGTCCAGGATGCGCGCGGTCGGGTAGTCATACGCCGTCAGCATCGGGATCGGTACACCGTCGTCGTACATTCGCGCTATGTCGGCGACGCTCAGGCGGCGCGTCTCGGTCTGGGCACTCATCGGGTGACCCCCGGGTGGGTGGCGATCTCCTCCGGTCGCCGGTCGGTCGATGATGCGCCGTTCTCCGCGGCGATGGTCCTGATGCGATCGATGAGCCGCTCCGCCACCTGACGCTTGGTCATCAGAGGCCACGCTTCGGGATGGCGGCCGGGCACGATGATGGTGACGCGATCCGTGTCTGCGCTGAAGCCCGAGCCGGTCTCGCTGACGTCATTGGCGACCAGCATGTCGACCCCCTTGCGCACCGCCTTGTGGCTGGCTCGGACCAGGCTTCCCGTCTCGGCCGCGAACCCGACGATGACGATCCTCTGATGCGCCGCGCGAGCCTCCGCGACGGCAGCGGCGAGGATGTCGTCGGTCGGCTCCAGCTCCAGCGTCAAACCGCCAGCTCGGGCCAGCTTGGTGTCCGACGCGATGCGGGGACGGAAGTCGGCCACGGCGGCGGCCATCACCAACGCGTCGGCGGTGGGCAAGGTGCTCATGACTGCGTCCGCCATCTCGGCCGCTGTTGGGGCGTGGACGAGGCTGGCGGTCTCGGGTAGCGGCACGCTGGTCGTTCCGTGGATGAGGGTGACGCGAGCACCGCGCGCCAGGGCCGACTCGGCGACAGCGACACCCATCTTGCCGCTGGAGCGATTGCCGATGAAGCGTACGGGGTCGATAGGCTCGGCCGTTCCGCCAGCCGTGATCAGCAGGTGCCAGCCGTCCAGGTCGCGGTCGGCCACTACGACAGGTACCGGCGGCCGCTGGGCCGGATCAGGAGCGCGGACAGCGGCGTCCTGGACGGCCGACCGGATGGCTGCCAGGATGCGGCCCGGTTCGGCTAGCCGACCCTGCCCGCTCTGACCTGATGCCAGCAGCCCGATCTCCGGCTCCACGATCGAGTAGCCGAAGCCGCGCAGCCGCTCCACGTTCGCGCGTGTCGCGGGATGGGTGTACATCTCGCCGTCCATAGCCGGCGCGACGATGACCGGTGCCGCCGAGGCGAGGCAGGTAGCCGTCACGACGTCATCGGCCAGGCCGTTCGCCATCGCTCCCAGCCAGCGCGCGGTGGCCGGCGCCACGACGATCGCATCAGCCGCGTCGGCGGCCACGATGTGGCTGATGCGCCGATCCGCCAGGAGCTCCAACGGGTCGAGCATGACCGGCCGCCGGCTGAGCGTCTCCATGGTCAGTGGCCCGATGAAGTGCGCTGCCGTGGGTGTCATCAGGACCTGCACATCGGCGCCCTCGGTGGTCAAGCCGCGGACGATCTCAGCGGCTTTATAGGCGGCGATCGAGCCGGTCACGCCGAGCACGATGAAGCGTCCCGCCAATGGTCCTCTCACACCACCGACTCCGCCACGTGCGCACCGAGCACATGCGCATGGAGCAAGCAGAGCCCCCTGAACGTCAGATCAGGATCGATGACATCGACCGCCCGCAGCAGGTGCGCCCATGGCGCCGCCGCGTAACCGCCGGTGACCACGACCTTGACGGGCTCTCCCTCCCGGGCCAGCTCGTTCGCCATCGACTCGACGAGCTCGCGCACGACACCTACATGGCCGATGATGGCTCCCGCCTGCATGGCCGACTCGGTGTCCGTGCCGATGGGACTGGTCGGGATCACGGCCAGGCCAGGCCGGGGCAGAAGGGCCGTGCCGGAGGCCAGGGCCGCCACTCCCAACCCGACGCCGGCGCATATCGCGCCTCCCACGAAAGCGCCATCGCCGGCGACGGCATCGATGGTGGTAGCGGTCCCCAGGTCGACCACGATGACCGGCGCCGGATACAGGTGCGCTGCCGCGAACGCGTCAAGGAGTCGATCAGCTCCGACCCGGTGACGATCCGGGCCCCGCACGGCGATGGGGATGCTCCCCGCGGTGGCCTGGATGAGCGGCCGATCCATGCGTCTGGCCAGGTCCTCGAATGCCGCGGTCCAGGCGGGTACGACGCTGACCATGACCAGTGCCTCCAGGTCCGGCGTCGGGCCGCCGAGGTCGGTGGTGCCGAGGGCATCGACCAGCAGCCCCTCGGCGTCGTAGGCGGCGACCGACGGACCGCTTGGCCACCGTCTGCTCGATACCGTCTGGCCGTCGCGCATGAGCGCCAGCTTGACGTCCGTATTGCCGGCATCGATGGCTACGAGCATGACCCGATGATACGGTCCGCCGGCGCACGGGCGGCCGCTCGGAGCGGTGTCCGCTGCGGTAAGATCGGGTGGCCATTCCCCAGCATGGTGAGACACGAAGCGGAGGGAGCGTGCCAGCAGGATCGGCCGCCAAGTTCTTCGTCAATAGCGGACTCGTCTCCAGCGCCACGGACATGGATCATCTCCTGCGGCCGCTCCTGCGCCAGACGGTGACGTACCGCTACCTTCGCTCAGGGGCCATCGTGAGCCGTGGCACCGGCTGGGTCGAGCGCATCGTCGCCGACCGACCCGACGCATCGACCTACTTCACCCCACTATCGATCTGCCTGAATGTCGATTCCTTCGAGCATCTCGAGTTCGAGACGAGGGACGATCAGCTCATCACATACACCCTGGTACAGGGCGACGAACGGGTCATCCTCGAGTTCGCGCCGATGACCCGGGCCGGTGACGGTCACGAGCAGCAGGCGTTCCAGTTCGGGCCCAGCAACGACTACATCCAGTTGGAACTCTCGGCACTGGGCATGGATGCTGAGCCGGCGGCGGGGGAGGGCAGCCCAGCGAGCTGAGCGAGCGGGGGTGGGAGTCAGACTGGAGGAGGTTGAGGGAGATGGAGAGTATCGCTTCCTATTTCCGATTCGCTGAGCGGGGCACGGACCTGGCGACGGAAGTCAAGGCGGGCGTGGCCACGTTCATGGTCATGGTCTACATCGTGGCCGTGAACCCGCTCATCTTGAATGCCGCCGGCATCGACCTGGCTGCAGCCGCCGCGGCCACGGCGCTGGTGGCGGGCGTCATGTCCATCGCGATGGGCGTCTTTGCCAACGCACCGATCGCCCTCGCCGCCGGGCTGGGCATCAACGGTATCGTCGCCTTCGGCCTGGTACTCGGGGCGGGCCTCACGCCCGCCGGCGCGATGGGCGTGATCGTGATCGAAGGCATCGCCGTCACGCTGTTGGTCCTGGTGGGTCTGCGGGAGGCGGTCATGGATGCCGTGCCGTTGTCGCTCAAACGCGCCATCGGTGTGGGCATCGGGCTGTTCATCCTGTTCATCGGGTTCGTGGATGCCGGTCTGATCCGTCAGCCGGTAGGCGACGGCCCGGTGCCCGTGGAGTTCGTCTTTCCCAACACGCCCGCCGCCTGGGTGACGCTGCTCGGACTGCTCATCACGATCATCCTCTACGTGAGGCGCGTCCCGGCGGCCTTGGTGCTGAGCATCGTCATCACCTCGATCATCGCGCTGGTGGTGGGCGTCTCAGCCATCCCGACCAACTTCTCGGTCGTCCCGGACTTCTCGACCCTGGGCGCTTTCGACCTGGGCAACGTTTTCGCCCAGCTCGGTGTGCTGGCGGCCATCCTGACCATCTTCACGGTGATGCTGGCCGACTTCTTCGACACGATGGGGACTGCGACAGCCATCAACGAGCAAGCCGGCCTGACCGATGATCGAGGCCGGGTGCCGAACATCGGGCGCCTCCTCCTGGTCGACGGTGTGGCAGCTGCGGCGGGCGGGGCGGCCGGCATCAGTTCGAACACCAGCTACATCGAGAGTGCCGCCGGAGTCGCCGAGGGGGGCCGGACCGGCTTCACGGCCGTCGTCGTCGGGTTGCTCTTCCTGGTCATGATCTTGCTTTCGCCACTCGTCGCGCTGGTTCCTTTCGCCGCCACTTCCCCGGTATTGATCCTCATCGGGTTCCTGATGACGACGCTCATCAAGGACATCGACTTCTCGGACATAGAAGAAGGGCTGCCGGCGCTCCTGGGACTCATCCTCATGCCGCTCACGTTCAGCATCACAGTCGGTATCGGGGCTGCGTTCGTCAGCTACGTGGTCATCAAGGTGATCAAGGGCAAGATCTCTCAGATCCATCCGCTGCTCTGGCTTGTCGCAGCGGCGTTCGCCGTCTATTTCGCACAGGCATTCATCAGCAACTACATCTGACGCCTCCTCCTGGGTCGGGCGCGCGGCCAGCGGACGGCTGGGCTGGCCTGGCGACTGGGCTGGGCTGGCGGCTGGGCTGGGCGGCTGGACGGCTGGGCGGGGCTGCTGCTCGCTGACCGGACGAGCGGACCGCTGAGGGCTGGGAGTCGGTCCCGGCCTGGTGCCTCGGTGGTCGGGCTGCTCGCTGAGCGGACGACCGGACCGCTGAGGGCTGGGAGTCGGTCCCGGGCTGGTGCCTCGATGGTCGGGCTGCTCGCTGAGCGGACGACCGGACCGCTGAGGGCTGGGAGTCGGTCCCGGCCTGGTGCCTCGGTGGTCGGGCTGCTCGCTGAGCGGACGACCGGACCGCTGAGGGCTGGGAG
>JACCYW010000291.1 GCA_013696275.1 Chloroflexota bacterium
CCTTGGAGCCTTCGGCGCCGCCCTGCTGTTCACGGCTTCCGACGCCTTCGGCGGAGCGATCCAGCTTCGGCCTCCGCGGGGCGACCTGGCTCCACTCGGCGAGGTCCTGACCGCGATCCCCGATCAGTTCTTCGGCGCGCTGCCCTACATAGTGACCATCATCGTGCTCGCGGGCGTTGTGCGCAGGAGCATCCCTCCGGCGGCGGTGGGTCGTCCCTACGAGAAGGAGAGCACGGCCTGACGGGAGAGGCGCGGGCGACCGCCCGGGACGTGCTCGAGGCCCAGGAGGGCACTGGACCGGTACCGCTGCTGGACCTTGACGGTGCCCTCGGTCTGTTGCGCCGGGCCCGCCGGATCTGTGTCGTCGGCGCATCGCCCGATCCGGGGCGGCCGTCGCATGGCGTGATGCGCTACCTGATGCACCACGGCTACGAATGCGTGCCGGTCAACCCGGCGGCGCGCGAGGTACTCGGGCGGCGTACGCACCGGACGGTCGAGGAAGCCGTGCGCGAGACCGGGCCGTTCGACATCATCGATGTCTTCCGTCGACCCGAGCACGCCGCCGGCATCGCGCGGGCTGCTGTGGCGACCGACTCAGGAGCGCTATGGCTCCAGCTCGGGGTGGTCGACTGGCTGGCCGCGCGCATCGCCCACGAAGGTCACCTCGCCGTGGTGATGGATCGCTGTACGGCCATGGACCACCGGCGCCTGCGCGAGAAGCGCCAGGCCAGGCCAGGCACCAAGCCCGTCCTCAGCGGATGACGAAGCCGGCCACGATCAGCACCACGCCAGCGCCGACGACGAGTCCCCAGCGCATCAGTCGCCCGCGCAACTGCTCGCGCACGACGTCCGCGCCGGTCACTCCGCCCGGGGCTGCCGTTCGGCGACCGCCCCGCCATGAGTCATACCGATCAAGATTGGCCTGCGTGGCCTGCAGCTCTCGATAGCGAGCGAGCGGCACCCGCACGCCCATCACCCCGCCCGCCAGCAGCGCCAAACCGGCCGCCCATAGAGCCAGGTTCACCAGCATCGGTCGCTCTCGATGGCTGGCGTCATCCGTCCTCAGGCGGCGAGAGTGCGTCCTTGACGAGCCGCTGCACCAGCGCAGCGTCGGCCTGTCCGCGGGTCCGCTTCATCACCTGCCCGACCAGGAAGCGGGCTGCCTGGCCCTTGCCGGCTCGGACATCGGCGGCCGCCGCTGGATTCTCGTCGATGACCCCTGCCACGGCCTCACGCAGTGCCGTCTCGTCGCTGATCCGGCGCATCCCGGAAGCATCGACGATCAGCGCCACTGCCTGACCTGTCGCGGCGTGCCTGGCGAACACCTCCTTGGCGTTGGTGGTCGATAGCTGCCCAGCCTCGACCGCGCGTACCTGGGCGGCCAACTCAGCCGGCCGCACGACCGCGGCTTCCCGGGCGCCAAGCCTGAGGTACTCACCCGCTACCCAGTTGGCGACCCGTTTGGCTGGCAGGCCCGGGTCGGCGGCCAGCGTGGCCTCGAACAGATCGGTCGCCCCGGCATCAGCCACCAGCACGGCCGCGTCGTAGGAGGACAGGCCCAGCGAGGCGCGATATCGCTCCCGTCGGGCGGCGGGGAGCTCGGGCAGACCGGCCCGGATCGTCTCCAGCCAGGCCTCGTCGGTACGCAACGGAGGCAGGTCCGGCTCAGGGAAGTAGCGGTAGTCGTCCGAGTCCTCCTTGATACGCATCACATAGGTCGCTCCCCGGCCGTCGTCCCAGCCGCGCGTTTCCTGGACCACGACCTCACCGGCATCCAGAGCGGCCCCCTGCCGCCTGATCTCGTGGTCGATGGCACGCTCGACCGAACGGAACGAGTTCATGTTCTTGACTTCGACGCGCGTCCCGAAGGACGTCGCGCCGGCCGGCCTGAGGGACACGTTCGCCTCGACTCGCATCTGCCCGTTCTCCAGCGCCGCGTCCGATGCACCGATGGTCAGCAGCAGAAGCCGCAGTCCTTCGGCATAGCGGCGCGCGGCCTCCGCGGTCGGGATGACCGGCTCGGTCACCACTTCCATGAGCGGCATGCCCGACCGATTGAAGTCGATCAGGCTCAGGCGTCGTCCGTCGGCGCCGACCTGGTGCACGAGCCGCGCCGTGTCCTCCTCCAGATGAGCCCGTCGGATGGCTACCGTCACCGGACCGGCCGACGTGTCGACCGAGAGTGCTCCTCCCGATGCCAGGGGCAGGTCGAACTGGCTGATCTGGTAGCCCTTGGGGAGGTCGGGGTAGAAGTAGTTCTTGCGATCCCACCTGGTGACGGGGGGGATAGAAGCGCCCAGGGCCAGGCCGGTGGCCAGCACATGCCGCACAGCCTCGCGGTTGATGACCGGCAGCGTGCCTGGCAGGCCAAGGCAGATGGGGCACGTCCGCGAGTTCGGCGGGGCATCTGCGATGTCAGTGGCGCAGGCACAGAACATCTTGGAAACGGTACGCAGCTGGACATGGATCTCGATGCCGATGACCGCCTCGCGCTCCACCTTCGTCCGAGACGGGCTGGCCTGAGCGGTCAAGACCGTATGGCCATCGCCGGACCCATCCCTGCCAACGCCAGCTAGCCGAGCGATCCGACGAAACGCTCGATGCGGGTCAGGGCCTCGCCGAGCTGGTCGTAGTCGGTGGCGTAACAGGCCCGCACATGGCCCTCCCCTGACGGCCCGAACGCGTCGCCTGGGATGACCGCCACGCGCTGCTCGAACAGGAGTCGTTCACTGAATCCCGAGGCAGTCAGTCCTGTGCCGCTGATGCGCGGGAAGGCATAGAAGGCACCCTTCGGCTCGAAGGTCGGTAGTCCGATACGGTTCAATCCATCGACCACCAGATGGCGTCGGCGGTCGTACTCGTCGACCATCCGCAGCACGTCCTGTTCCGCACCTGTGAGCGCCACGAGGGCGGCGTCCTGGGCTGTCGTAGGCGCTGACATGATCTCGTACTGGTGGACCTTGACGATCCCCTCCAGCAGATGGCGCGGAGCACAGACGTAACCGACGCGCCAACCGGTCATCGCGTAGGCCTTGGAGAAGCCGCCCAGCAGGACCGTTCGTTCGCGCATGCCGGGCAGCGCACTGATCGCCTCGTGCCGGTGATCGGAGTACACGAGGCGGTCGTAGATCTCGTCCGAGACCACCAGCAGGTCGTGGCGGACGGCGATCTCGGCGAGCGCGCGGAGGGTCGATGATGGGAGGACGGCTCCGGTCGGGTTGCACGGATAGCCCAGGAAGAGGACCTTGCTGCGAGGCGTGATGGCCGCCTCCACGGCGCTGGGATCGAGCGAGAAGCCTGTTTCCATGCGCGTCGCGACGTAGACCGGCGTCCCACCATTGAAGACGATGGACGGGGTGTACGCGACGTAGGAAGGCTCGTGAAGGATGACTTCATCGCCTGGATCGACGATGGCGGCCATGGTCACGGCGACCGCTTCGGAAGCCCCGACCGTGACGCAGATCTCGACCTCAGGATCGTAGCCGACACCGTACCGACGCTCCAGGTGGCCGGCCAGTGCGCGCCGTAGCTCGAGCGTGCCGTAGTTGCTCGTGTAATGGGTGCGTCCGGCACGCAGCGACCGCACGCCCTCCTCGATGATCTGAGGCGGAGTGGTGAAGTCCGGCTCGCCGACCCCCAGGCTGATCACGTCGGGCATCGTGGCGATGACATCGAAGAAGCGACGGATGCCCGACGGCGGGACATCGCGGACTCGCTGGGACAGGCGCTGGCGGGTCGTGGTGAGCGATTCGGTGGTCATGACGGACCTCGGAGACGCGACGGATAGGCGTGGATCTGCGGGCTGGGGTCGAGTATACGGACGCCGTGTAGGGCAGGCCCGGCAAGGACCAGGCTGATATCCCCCCGACCGCGAAGTCAGGTACTCAGCCGACCCTTGTCAGGCCTGGCACATCGTCGAAACCGTGATCGAACGACATGATCCTGGGGATATCCCTTCGCTGCATCACTGCCACGTGGATGGCATCACGAGCAGATAGCCGCGCGGTCGACATCACGATGCGCTGAGCTCGTTCGACATCCTGTCGTTCGATCGGAAAGACTTCGTCCACGAGCCCGAGCATGGCGTCGAACGCAGGTTCGATCGCATCGCGGCGGTGGATAGACACGTAGCGGTGGATGATCTCCTGAAGCACCTCCGCATCGGTAACGATGCGCTCGCCGGATGCGACGCACTGTTGCAACGACAGCCTGGCGATGTCTCTGTTCGGATGATCAGCGCCGATCAGGTACATGGGGATGTTGGAGTCGAGCAGGATCACCGCTGGTGAGGTTCGAGATAGCCCCTTTCGATCTCCGCCAACATCTGGTCGATGTCACCCGTGGGGAACGAATAGACGCCGCTCCGTCGCAGCGCCGCCATCTTGGAGCGGACATCCTTGTCCGACTCAGCGGCGCGTGCGGAACGCAAGGTCGAGCGGACCCATGCAGCCACTGTCACCCGGTTGCGTCGCGCAACGCGCTGGATCTCGCGCATCTCGGCATCCTCGAACAAGACCTGCAGCCGCTTTGTCATCGCGTTGAGTCTATGTTACTCATGCTGATGAGTCAAGCCGCGCGCCTGATGCGTTCGGCGGGCGTCGGCGTGGAGGGGTCGGCAAGAAGGGCCAGGTCGGTCGGCTCCACGGCGCGCCAGTCGGCCGAAGCGGTGATGGCCTCGTAGGCCCGGCCCAACCTGAACAGGCGCGCCTCATCCCAGGCGGCACCTATGAACTGGAGCCCGACCGGCAGTCCATCGGAGAGCCCGCACGGTACGGATAGTCCGGGCAGGCCGGCCATATTGACCGGCAGGGTGCATGCATCGGACAAGTACATGGCGACCGGATCGGTCAGCCGGGCCCCGAAGGGAAAGGCGACCGTCGGGCTGGTCGGGGCGACCAGGGCATCGACCTGCTGAAAGGCGCGGTCGAAGTCGGCCTTGATGAGGGTGCGCACCTTCTGTGCCTTCAGGTAGTAGGCGTCGTAATAGCCGGCCGACAGGGCGTAGGTCCCGAGCATGATGCGACGCTTCACCTCGGCGCCAAAACCAGCCCCGCGGGTGGCCAGGTAGTCGCCCAGCACGGACCCGGCGTCGTCATGGCGCCCGAAGCGCACACCGTCGTAGCGAGCAAGGTTGGCCGATGCCTCTGCCGGCGCCACGATGTAGTAGGTCGCGAGCCCGTAGTCGGTATGCGGCAGGTCGACATCTACCACCTCGGCCCCGGCGTCGACCAGGGCACTGACTGCCTCTCTGACCCGCGCCTCGACACCCGCTTCCATGCCCGCCACGAAGTACTGACGGGGCAGCCCCAGCCGCACGCCCCGCAGCGATGCGGCCGCTTCCCCGTCGTCGGCGGAAAGCTGACCGAGATAGTCGGGCACGGCCAGGGGTCCGGAGGTGGAGTCACGCTCGTCACGCCCGGCGATGACGCCGAGCAGGAGTGCCGCATCCCGCACGTCGCGACCGAACGGCCCGATCTGGTCGAGCGAAGAGGCGAAGGCGACGATCCCGTAGCGGCTCACCCGTCCGTAAGTGGGCTTGAGCCCGACCGTCCCGGTCAGGGCCGCCGGCTGGCGGATGGATCCACCGGTATCGGTGCCGATGGCCAGCGGCACCTGATATGCGGCGACGGCCGCCGCCGACCCGCCGCTGGACCCACCTGGCACGCGGCCCAGGTCCCACGGGTTGGCGACCGGACCCCAGGCGCAGAACTCGGTCGATGAGCCCATTGCGAATTCGTCCATGTTGGTGCGCCCGACGATGACCGCGCCGGACTCGGTGAGGCGCTCCACGATGTGTGCGTCGTATGGGCTGACGAAGCCCTCCAGGATGCGGCTGCCGGCGGTTGCCGGCCGGCCCTTCTGGAGCACCAGATCCTTGATCGCTATGGGTATGCCGAGTAGGGCAGGCAGGATGCCCCCGACCCCCTCCGCACCGGCCCGACGCGCCGAATCGAATCGCTCATCGGCGTGGTCAGCAGCAGCGAGCGCGCCTTCTGGGTCGGCCGAGAACCAGGCATTCAAGGCGCCACCTTCGCGTTCGATGCGATCAAGATGAGCCTCCGCAAGCTCTCGGGCGGAGACGTCTCCAGCTCGCAGATGGGCAGCCATCTCATAGGCGTGGAGGCGGGTGAGTCCGGGCGGACTCATCGCGGGTCGGTCGTCGGCGCCAGGATGGCCGGCACGGCGAACCAGTCGCCCGATCGCTCCGGCGCTCCAGCGAGCGCTTCGTCCACGCTGAGACTGGGACCGGGCAGGTCCTCGCGCAGGATGTTCTCCAGCTCGATGGTCTGAGCGGTCGGTGCGATGTCATCGGTGGGCACCTGGGACAGCACGGCGTACTGCTCCAGGATGTGATCGAGCTGCGCCGTGAGCAGCGTGAGTTCGTCCTCCGTCAGACCGAGCCGGGCCAGGTGAGCCACGTGCTCGACATCAGCCCGCGATAGCGTGGTCACCCGGGAAGGATAGCGGCCGTCAGCCAGCCCCCAGCCACCCGCCTAGTACACTATTTTTCGTCACCGGCACCACCGGTCTGGGGAGGGCGTTGTGAGGATCCAGCCGCCTGTCTATCGCCAGCCGGATCGGGCCAATCCGATCGCGGCCATCGGGCTCGTGGCCCTCGCGCTCCTGGTGGCGGGCCTCATCTTCTGGGTCACCGGCTCACTCGCCACGCCAGGCGCCACGTCGACACCCGTCTCGACTGCCATCCCCTCCCCGGCCACGGACCAGCCGGCAACCGCTTCCGGGGTGGCCGATCAGGCGACCGCTTCCGTGGAGACCGATGCTGCGTCACCGTTCGAGTCCATCAGCCCGGCCAGCCAGAGCGCCGCTGGATCCGCCAGCGTTAGCGCGTCTGTCGGGCTCGTGTCACCATCAGCCCTGGGAACCACCACGCTGGCCCCGACCGACGTCATCCTGACGCCTCCGCCGCCCACCGAGCCGCCTACCCCGCGACCGACTCGCCGCCCGACACCGGGGCCGACGCGTCCGCCCACCGATCCGCCACCGACCGAGGAACCGACGCCAAGGCCGACGCGGTCGCCACGGCCTACCGATGAGCCGACGCCGCGACCGACGCGGTCGCCACGGCCTACCGACGAGCCGACGGACACGCCGCCAGCCAGCGGATCACCGAGCCTGTCGCCTCCGCCGGAGAGCGCGTCGCCCGAGCCCTCGGAGCCGACCTGACCTACGACGCTGCCTTCTCCAGGCCGAGGATGTGACGAAAGCCCTGCTCATCGAGCACCGGTACGCCCAGCTCCTGCGCCTTGGCGAGCTTCGAGCCGGCGTTCTCGCCGGCGACAAGATATGAGGTCTTGCGGCTGATCGACCCGCCGGGCTTGCCGCCGGCGTCACGGATCGCGTCCTCTGCAGCCTGTCGGTCGAAGCCTTCGAGCGTGCCCGTCACGACGACGGTCATGCCGGTCAGCGGTCCTCCCTCGCCTGGCGAGCGCTCCACCGGCCTGAGCGGCTCGACACCTGCGTCGACCAGGTCGTCCAGTACGCCGGCAGTAGCCGGCTCAGCGAAGAAACGCGCCACCGCGACCGCGACATTGGGGCCGATCCCTGAGACCGCCTCGAACCTCTCGGCGGGTAGGCCCTGGAGTCCGCGCGCGACCCGTGCCAGCCAGCCGCCGGGCCCACCCATCGGCTCCGCCGCTCCGGGCGGCCATGTCCGGGCCATCCAGTCGGCCAGATCGATGGCCGTCTGTTCGCCGACCTGGGGTATGCCCAGCGAGTTCAGGATGCGGGCCAGTGGGCGTACCCGCGCCCGCTCGATCGATGCCATCAGATTCT
>JACCYW010000298.1 GCA_013696275.1 Chloroflexota bacterium
GCATCGAACACCGCCGAGACGCCTATCGATCTCGCTGACGCGCAGAGGTCACGAAACGCCCGCTTGCCGGTCGGCGTGCGGGACGAGCCCGCATCCCCGTATCCCTGGTATGAAGAGGGTGAGCTGACCTACGGATCCGCTTGGCGAACGCGCCGAGCATCCGGTGCGTCCGTCGGTACGCTTGCCCAGGATCGGCAGGCCGGCGACAGTCTCGGCAGGATGGTGCGATGGCAGGCCCGGGTCGACGTGAGCTCGGTCGAATCTTCAACGAGGTGCCGGAGCTTTACGACCGGGTCCGGCCGAGATACCCCGACGAGATGTTCGCGGACCTGGTCAGCGTCACCGGCATGGACGAAAGATCGTCGGTGCTTGAGGTGGGCTGCGGTACCGGCCAGGCGACGCGCTCGTTGGCAGCGCTGGGATGCTCAGTGACCGCCATTGAGCCGGGCGCGGAGATGGCCGCACTGGCCCGCCAACGAATCGGCACCTTCTCCAACGTCACCGTGGAGACGTCGACGTTGGAGGAGTGGGACGACCGTGGTAGACGCTTCGATGTCGTCATCGCGGCGTCGTCGTGGCACTGGGTCGACCCGTCGATCGGCTGGCGGCGAGCGCACGACGTGCTCCGTCTGGGAGGTTGGATGGCGCTGCTCGGCAACGTCGTTGTCCGCCGGCCGGGAGAGCCGGAGGTGTACGCCGAGACCGCCGATCTGCACGAGCGGTTCTCGCCGGGGAACCCCGGCTGGGGTCATCCGCCACTTGAGGACGACGTGGCCACGACCGACGAGGGTTGGGGACTGGTCGATGATCCCGGCGGGCTGTTCGGCCCCACGACCGTGCGCTGGTACCCGACCGTTCAGTGGTTCAACGGGGACGGCTTCGCCGATCTCCTTCGCTCGACCTCGCTGTACCGGAAACTCGATCGCGACGTCCGCGAGCCCCTGCTCGACGCCATCGCCGAGCGCATCCGCACGCGGATGGGCGACCGAGCATCACGCCGTTACCTGAGCGTCCTCCGTGTCGGACAGCGCGCCGAGTGAGCCCCGGGGTGAAGGCGAGGTGGTAGAGATCTTGACTGGTCATAGCGCTCCCCGCCGGGGCGTCGCCCCTCGCCGATCTCACCACCCGCTGAACCGGCGCCCTCATCCGGTCACTCAATCGAGCGTGCTTCCGTTGGACGTTCGGCGTCCGCCGGTCGCCTTCGGGGGCAAGGCTGGTGGCGTGGGCCGTAAATTGGGGTTCAGACCCAAGATCTTGAAGGGCGTCCTCTGGCACCGTCCAGTCGGTCACGGTGTCGGCATGGCGATGGGGCGCACATTGCGCCCTACCTTCGCGTACCGGACGGCAGCTCACCGTCGTGAGCAGGGGTGGTCGGATGACCTCGCTGTGGCCGTGACGAACCGAGTGTGGCCAGCGTCGCGGTCACTGCCCGGCAGACCGGGGGCAAGGTATTATTATTTTTTGTTGACTGTGTGGACCTGCCGGTGCTTGGTTGAGAGGTAAGTAGCCGGTTGGAGAGGACCAACTTGGCATAGCCGGGGGAGGTTGACATGAAGTACGTGGTCAGCTGGGGGAGCCGCGCTGACGCCTCCGATTGCTAGCGCCATCTTTACAGGTTCTCGCGAAGTGGACACCGTCGGAAGGTGCCAACTTCTTGCAGTTTGTGGGTCGCGTCGATGGCCGCGGCGGCTTCGCCGTCGTTGAAACCGAGGATGTCAAGCTGATCGCCAGGGATACGGCAATATTCAGCGCTTACTTCGACATGAGCGTCTATCCGGTCCTGGACATCCAGGAGACTGCCGCGATTGGCGGTCAGGCAGTCGAATTCCGCCAGGGCGTGGGCTGACGCTCGCTCGGAAGCGGAGTCATGCCGAGTTGCTACCTGATGCCTGCCTAACTCCCGCCGACGAGCGAACAGAACGGCCCAGATACGGCAGCCACGTTGCCCACCAACTTGGGGGTGCTGCTTAGAGTCGCAATCAGTAAGCGATGAAATGGAGTGGGAAGGGAAGCGCACGGATTCACGGA
>JACCYW010000300.1 GCA_013696275.1 Chloroflexota bacterium
GCGTTCGTGGCCCAACTCCTGGGCATGTATCACCGGCGCATCGAATATCCGCAGAACAAGATCGTGGAGCTGGAATCACGGAGAGCGGCAGTCGGTCGCTGAACGCCCTTGAGCGTCCCACGACCGGCGTCACGATGGGTAGCGGTCGGTCAGATGGTGACCGAACCGCGGCACACGATGGTGCCCGGCCCGAGCGCTTTGAAGGAGAAGGTGTCGGAACCGGCCTTGTTCGGGCGATGTCGACGGAGACGGATCTCGCCGTCCGCGTTGGTCGTCCGGTTCGCGTCGAAGAACTTGTGCCCGTTCTGGCGGATGCGGATGTCGTACACGCGCCCAGCCTGATCGTCCTGGCGGATGCGCAGGTCCACCTGGAGGCCACCGTCCTCACGCTCGACCTCGAGTCGCCAGTCGGCCGCACTCGTGCAGTTCCCTTCCCGTTCGACTGCTCCCACGCCACCCGCTGTCACCGGCGCGGCAGCCAGGACCAGCGCGCCAAGCGCCAGACTCGTCGCCAACAAGCTGGCCATACGTCGTTGGTCACTCATCGACCATCCTCCCATGGTTCGGTCAGCGGCTCCCCTAGTGAGTGCCGATGACGACCGTTACGCCAACCCTGGTCATCCTGGATGTGGCGTGACAGCCAGCGGCGAGTCAAGCGAGGTCGCACGTGTGTATCGGGCGCCCTGGCGTATCGATGTCACCGTGAGACAAGGCGTGCCGCGGATCGTCCCGCGAACGGAGCTGGCACGAGTGGTGGTGGGCGCGCTGGTCGCGGCCGAAGCTCCAGCGCCGGGTGCTGTCGGACTTATCCTCACCGACGACGCAGAGCTGACCGAGCTCAACGAGTTGGCGATGGGGCGCCGGGAGCCGACCGACGTGCTTTCCTTCCCGCTGTTTCCGCCATCGGCGTTCCCTGTCCACGAAGGCCAGCATCCGAGTGTCCGGCCGGCTCATGCAGGTCCTGCCTTCATCACCCCCCGCGGCCGACGAGCGGAGTTAGGTGAGATCGCTGTCTCGGTCGAGCGGGCCATCGAGCAAGCCCGCGCGGGGCGCGCGGGGCAGACGGGCGACGTGCGCTGGTCGGAGGTGGACGAGCTCAGGTTGCTGGTGGTGCATGGCACGCTCCATCTCTGCGGATGGGACCACGCGCTACCCGAGGAAGGGTCAGCGATGCGAGCGCTCGAGAACAGCGTGCTCGGCCGGCGGTGGGAGCGGGCACTCGGCTAGAGGCGGACCAAGCCGGCCGGCGTCGGGGTGAATCCACAGGAGTCGAAGTAGAACCGCTCAAGGTGCTCCTCGAAGTCAACATGCAGCCATTCGCATCCAGCCTCCCTCGCCCGCTCGACAGCCATCGCCACCATCCGTGTGGCGATCCCCTGTCGCCTGGATCGAGTGGCGACGAGCGTGTCGATGAGGAAGGCATGCGCAGCCCCATCCCAGGCCACGTTGACGAACCCGACCAACTGCGCCCCATCCCGCGCGCAGACCCAGCCCAGGCTGTGACGCTCGACCTGGGATCGCCAGTCGTCGTCCAGCGCGCGATGGCCGAATCCTTCAGCGTGCAGCTCGTTGACCTCCGGGTTGGAGAAGTCGCTGCGCCACTCGTAGGCGATACCCACCGCCAGAGGGTATCCGCCCATAAGGCTAAGGCGGCGTAGCCGAGGGGTCGGGAAGCAGCCCGGATCCAGTCTCGGCTAAGATCAGCACCTGCAGCGGGCCACCCCCACGGCATGGGAGGTGGCTTAAGCGCGTGCCCGTCGTGCGGAGGACAGTGAAGATAGTCGTGGGCTTGGGGAACCCCGGCCGGCAGTACGAACAGACGCGCCACAACGTTGGTTGGATGGTGCTCGACCGCGTCGCGGATCGGGCCGGTTGGGGTGGGCGACAGAAGGCGCGCGACGCGTCAGCCGTGGCGCGAGGCCGATACGGTGATCTGGACCTGGTGCTGGCCAAACCGACCACGTACATGAACCTGTCGGGACTGGCCGTACGAAAGCTCCTGGCTCGAGAACGGGCGCCCTTAGGCGATCTACTGATCGTGGTCGACGACTTCGCGCTCCCGCTGGGCCGCCTCAAGCTGCGCGCCGAGGGCAGCGCGGGTGGTCACAACGGCTTGCGCTCGATAGTCGCCGAGATGGGCACCCAGCGGTTCGCCCGGCTCCGCGTGGGCATCGGGGATCCCGGCGACCGTGCTGTGGACCATGTGCTCAGCCGGTTCGAGCCAGCCGAGCGGGGCCGGCTGAGCACCGTGCTTGATGCCGCCGCAGATGCCGTGATCGACTGGGCGCGCGATGGCGCGGACCGGACGGCGAACCGATGGAACGCATGGCGCCTCCCCGAGCTGGAAGAGCCGGCAGGATCCGAGCGGCAGCCGGCCGCCGCCGCGTCGATCCCCGACGAGGACGGCATCGTGCGCACCAGGACCGGCTGGCGCAAGCTCCTGCCGCGGCGCGGAGCCGGACAGCCGTGACCGAAACGCCAACCCCGGTCCGCGGACGGCGCGGTCGCGACCGGAGGATCGCCGCTGCCATCGCCGATGCGCCCATCAGCCACCGGCCGCGTATCCCTGATCTCTCGCCGCTGACCGAGCTGTTGACGGAGGCGGGCGCGCTGCAGGATCTCGCCGCTCGGTTCGCGCGGGCAACGGATGCTCGCCACGCCGGTCTTCGCCACGTCAGCTACGCCGCCCTGCCGCACGGCGCGAAGACCTACCTGTGCGCGGCTCTGGTCCGCGCCAGCCACGAGCGGGTGGTCTGGATCGCCCGGGATGCCGAGATCGCCGACCGGGTGACAGAGGAACTGCAGGCGTGGATGGGCGACCCGGAGTCGGTCGTCTCCCTGGAGCCGCGCACCTCGTTGGCCTACGAACGATCGGAGCTGGTGCGGGATGAGAGTGCCGCCAGGGTCGCCGCGCTGGCTCGATGGCGAGCCGGTGCCGCGCGCATCCTGGTGACCAGCGTCCAGGCGCTCTTCCAGCACACCCTTCCGCCCGACGCCCTGCCTGAGGTCCCTCTCCGGATCGGTCGCGGTCAGCGCCTGGCCCAAGGGTCGGTCCTGCGATCGCTCATCGAGCTGGGCTATGAGGCCGTGCCAGAGGTCGGTGGACGGGGTGAGTTCGCGCGCCGGGGAGGCATCGTCGACCTCTTTCCGGCGGGCCAGCCGCTGCCCGTGCGAGTCGAGTGGTTCGGCGATGAGATCGACTCCCTGCGCGCCTTCGACCCGGCCGACCAACGAGGCGTCGGGCCCATCGAGGAGACGCTCCTGCTGCCCGCCAGCGAGTTCATCATCCCGGCGGACGATACAGCCGGCCGGCTACGGGCCGGCTTGGGTCGACTGGCTGGCCGGCTGACCGAATCCCTGCAGGCTGACCTCGCCCGCCTCGAGCTTGGTCAGGTCGGTGACGCGGCGGAGATCTGGTCCGGGCTCCTCGCGCCAGCGTCGGGGCTCGACCACCTCGGCGATGCCATCTGGCTGGTCGACGAACCGGCCGATGTCGATGATGTCGCGCAGACGCTCTGGGCACAGGCGGACGAGCGGCGCACCGAGTTGGAACGGGGTGGGCTGCTGCCCAAGGGTTGGCCGGACGCCTACCCGACGCCGCGCGGCTGGAAGAGACGCCGGCTGGAGGCACGGACGCTGGGCGTGACATGGGAGAGTGAGGCTGAAGGCGCGCCACCTGGCGGCAACCCGTTCGGCTGGCATGAACCGCTGCTCTCCGCCGGAGCCATCACCGACCTGGCTCGCACCATCTCACGCTGGCGGCGGGAGGACACTCGGGTGGTGCTGGCCTCCGATCAGTCAGCTCGCCTTTCGGAACTGCTGGCGGATGCCGACATGATGGCCGCGCCGGTGATGGCCTTGACCGACGTCCCGCCGCCGGGCGGCCTGGCACTGCTGGCGCGGAGCCTCAACTCCGGCTTTGCCGG
>JACCYW010000274.1 GCA_013696275.1 Chloroflexota bacterium
ACCCTCGGCGGCGAGGATCTCCTCGCGCACCACCGAGGTCGGGTCGCGCCCGAGCTCCTGACCCTTGTACGAGGCTTGGCGAAGCAGCCCGTCACTGGTCCAGTCGGCGAACTCGGCGCGGATGACGATGCGGGGCTGCGACCAGCGTGCCGCTCGGATGGGCGGTGGATCGGGGAATGGTGACTGGTCCAGGCGGGCCTCGTCCAGGCGCCTGGCGAGCTCGCGCCGGGTGCGTGCATCGATGCCGCTTCCGACCTGTCCTCGAAAGACCAGCTGACCCGCTTCGTATGTGCCCACGATGAGTGAGCCGATGTCCGCGTGAGAGCCCTGGCCGGGCTCGTACCCAGCGACGACCAGTTCCTGCTCGCGCCGGATCTTCACCTTCAGCCAGGTCTTCGCGCGCCGATCAGGCTCGTACCTGCTCCTGCGAAGTTTGGCGATGATGCCCTCCAGCCCCTGCTCGCGCGCGGCCGCCAGGAACGCCTCTCCATCGGTCTCGATGTGGGCGAGGTAGCGCACCGCCGGGCCATCGACCACGATGCTCCGGAGGAGACGCTTGCGCTCCTGAAGCGGTACCTCCAGAAGCAGGCGTCCATCGAGGTAGAGCAGATCGAAGACGTAGTACACGAGCGGAGCGCCAGGACCGGCCGGAGCGGCTCCACGTCGCTGGCGCTCGCCCCGCTTGCTGGCCAAGCCGCGCATGCCGGTCCGATCCTGGAGAAGGCTGAAGTCCGGTCGACCGTCGGGCCCGAGGGCGACCACCTCGCCGTCGACGATGGCTTCGCTCGCCGCGATCCAGCGCGGCGACAGTTCGGCCAGATCGGGGAAGTAGCGCGCGGCATCCTGTCTGTTGCGCGTCCACAGGCGCACCCGTCCGCCGCCGATGACAGCTTCGACGCGGTAGCCGTCCATCTTCAGCTCGAAGAGCCAGTCTTCGTCGCTGAAGGCATCAGCAACGGCGGTGGCGCGCATCGGTGCGATGAACTCCGGCATCGGCGACTCCGCGGCGCCGGCCAGATCGATGGCCGCCTCGGCTGCTGGCGCTCTCGAGTCCCACAGCGCAGGGCGCCCTTCCCTGACCTCGTCGTTGGTACGACCGCTCTTGACCGAGCCAGGCTGCCCCTCCGCGTCCCAGCCCGCCTGGGACGTCTCATCCCGCTTGTGTATGAGCAGCCATTCGTCCTTGCCTTCTTCCCCTCCAGCGGCTCCGCGACCAGTGGTTCGCACGATGGTGAAGCGGCCGCGCAGCTTCTGGCCGTTGAGGCGGAACTTGAGCTCGCCGCTGCGAACCGCCGCGCCTGGATCGTCCGTCTCCTCGGGTTCGAAGGTGCCCCAGTCCCACACGATGACGTCACCGGCACCGTATTGGCCGCGCGGGATCACTCCCTCGAAGTCGAAGTACTCGAGCGGATGATCTTCCACGTGAACGGCCATCCGGCGTGCAGAGGGGTCGAGCGACGGTCCGCGCGGCACGGCCCAGCTGATCAGGACGCCATCTATCTCCAGCCGCAGGTCATAGTGAAGCCGGGTCGCGCGATGCCTCTGGACCACGAAACGCCGGCCCTTGGGCGGCGGTCCAGGCAGCGCATCCCCGGCCGGCTCGGGCGTCTCGTCGAAGCGGCGCTTACGCCGATAGGCTTCCAGCGACATCGCCGCCGAGATTAGCGCGCGCGCCGATCGGACCGAGGGTCGGCCCGGATGCGGGAGCCCCGCCTGGCACGGAAGAGGGCTCCCGTCCCCTCATCGAGCCGACCACGGGGACCGTACAACGGGCGCCCTCACGGGCAGGGGTGCCTTGACTTTCGTCGGATTGGAGCTACCTCTCACCCGACGACCACTGCTTCTCGAAGCTGTGCTTCTCGCGTCATCCGGGCTATGGTGCAGAACGCACGGCGTCGCGACTGGCTACGATCGCGCAGGAAGGTGTGCCCATGAAGACCCAGCCCCTGGTGCTCGTCGCGGACGACGAACCGCGCATCACGAAGCTCGTCGCGCTCACTCTCCAGGAGGAGGGCTTTCGGGTAGTCACGGCATGGGGTGGCGAAGAAGCCCTGAAGAAGGCAGAAGAGGTCCGTCCCGACATCGTCCTGTTGGACATCGTCATGCCCGACCTTGACGGCATAGAAGTGATGCGCCGATTGCGCGATTGGCGCCCGGTCCCGGTCATCCTGCTGACGGCCAAGGGGTCGACCAGCGATAAGGCCAAGGGCCTCGACCTCGGGGCAGATGACTACATCGCCAAGCCGTTCCATCCCGATGAGCTGGCCGCCCGGGTGAGAGCGGTCTTGCGCCGCGCCAGTGGCGTTTCGCCCGGCGCCGGGATCATCGCTTTCCTGGACCTGGAGATAGACCTGGAGCGGCGGCTCCTACGACGAGGCGGCGAGCTGGTGCCACTGAGTCGGACCGAGTGGTTGCTCCTCCAGCATCTGGCGGCGCATGCCGGCAAGGTCGTGCTGCACAGCGAACTGCTGACCAAGGTGTGGGGCCCGGAATATCGCGACGACCTTCAATATCTGCGTGTCTGGATCAGCCGGGTGCGACGCAAGCTGGGCGCAGCGCCGGGCGAACCGGGACCGATCCGCACCTTCCAGGGCATCGGATACGTGCTTGACACCGAGGGTGATCTGACGGAGCGCCCGGCCAAGGCGGAGCCTGAACCTCCGCCCGAGGTCCATCAGTCGCTATCGATATCGGATCCGACGACCTCGTAGAACTCGATCGAGTCCTCGACGATCATCTGTGCTTCTCCGTCGAAGATGAGCCGTGCATCCAGCGAATCACCGGTCTGCTGCCGGACCTGCTCGTAGTCATGCCAGATGGTGACGTTGATGAAGTGATGGTCTTGCCCATCGAGCCGACGGCCGAAGGCGCTGTACTCGATGCCCGTCAGTGCCCGCGCCGCCGGCACTGCCTTGTCGCGGATGCCTTTGCTGAACTCTCCCTCGACGCCCGGCGCGACGCGGCAGCGGTGGACCCTGATGACCAATCTCGACGACCCCAAAGGCTCGGTCAGGACGGGAAGGGCTCAGCGGGCAGCAGCTGGCGGCCCGAACGGCGAGCGTCGGCCGTGGGCTGGTCGCGATTGAGCAGCGTCGCCGCCATGGCCGCCGCCGGCACCAGCGCGAGCGCGACGAGAAGACGATTGGAGCCGGACAGGAATAGACCGACGCCCAGGCCCATCGAGAAGCTGGTGCCGATGACCAGCGCCTGATCGGGCAGATCGTCCAGCACTCGAGCGGTATCGCGCGATACCTCCTGGGCGCTCGCCACGGCGGAAGGAAGGTGCTCGGCCGCTGTCTCGGCCGCGGACCGGACGGCGGCGGCTGTCGTTTGTGCGGCGTCCTGCGCGCTGGTCATGACGCCGACGAGCGGGCTGCGGTCGTCGCTGTCGTCTCCCGCGCCATTGGTTCGTTCGGTTCGGGTTTCCGGACTGGGCATCAGGGGCCTCCGTAGCTGGCACGCGCCACGACGCGTTGGTCGATCGATGGATCAGCTGATGATGGACCGCTTCCGGTCGCAGCGCCACGAGTGTGCGCTGCTGGCGTGCTTGCAGGGATGTTACATGCGCCGGCCGCTCTGCCGGGCGCCGAGGCTGCTCTGCCAGGCGCCGAGGCTGCCGCTGGCGGGTCGGAAGGGTCTAGCCCGTACCTTCGCTCGGCGTGGGCTCTACTGGGAGCTCAGGTGTCGGCTCAGGAGATGGCTGCGGAGGGCGGGTCGGGCGCGGCGTGCGCGTCGGTTCGGGCTCGGGCGACGGTCCTGGCCCATCCGTCGGGTCGGGTCGATCAGTGGGCTCAGGTCGATCAGTCGGCTCAGGTCGATCGGTCGGCTCAGGTCGATCGGTCGGCTCGGGTCGATCGGTCGGGAATGGGAAACCGAAGCTGAAACTGGGCGTCGGCAGGCCGCACGACTCGGGCTCTTCCGGGATGAGCGGACCGCCCCAGTCGTTCTCGAAATAGAGGTACGCCGTGGTGGTCTCGTATGTGGTGTGGCGGATGCCGGTCCCGCGACGGGCTCGGGCGGTCCAGTTCCGGACATCCTCGCGCCATTGAGCGGTGGCCCGCTCGTTCTCCACACCCATCGGATCCACGTACCACCGGCCGCAGGCCTGTCGATACAGGAGACCCGGTTCATCGACCGGATTGCGGGCGGACGGCTCCGTGCCGCTGATGAACCACTCGCGGGTGGTCTCCCGGGTCCATGCTCCCGGCTGGCCGCCCGACCATGCGTCCATCGTGTCCTCCACGACGCCGCGCTCCGGCCG
>JACCYW010000318.1 GCA_013696275.1 Chloroflexota bacterium
CCGAAGTCGAAGAGCAGGACCTCTCCCGCGTGCAGCACGCGCGATCCGGCTGAGCCGTGTGGCAGGGCGGCACGCTCGCCGGCCAGGCAGGTCACATCGAAAGCCAGCGCCTCAGCTCCGTGAGTGCGCATCTCCCACTCCAACTGGAGCGCCAGCTCGGTCTCGGTCACGCCGGCCCGGATGACGGGCAGGAGCCGCTCGAGCGCCCTATCAGCCACGGCACAGGCTGCGGCGACACGTTCCAGCTCCGCCGGCTCTTTCGTCTGTCGCTGTTCCTCTATCCACCCTTCGACCGGTACCAGCTCAAGTCCCGGAGCGGCTGCCGCCAGCCGCTGCCAGGTGGCGTGGCTGACGAAGCCCGCTTCGAGGGCGACACGTCGAGCCGGGCCCAGGGAAGACACGATCTCCGGCCAGCGCGGCGCGAAGTCGTTGTAGACCTGCTCGATGCGTGCGCCCGGACACTCATCGCGGGCCTGTAGCGTATAGCGCGAGTCAGCCAGGACGACGAGCTCGCGGGGTGACACGAGGAACTGGCCCGACACACCGGCCACCTTCTCTTCACCTTCGCCCAGCACGAAGCCGCTGAGATAGCGGGTGTTCTCGCGACGCACGCCGAAGTAGACATCGATCCTCTCGCTCGCCATCCGTTCGCGCAATCGACCCAGGCGCACCGGTCGGGCGCGCAGGTCCGCCGCCAGCCACGCTTCGGTCTGCGCCAGCGTGGGCGGCGCGGCGGGATGGTCGGCCAGGGGCGGCGATGCCATCACTGGCACTGGGCCACGTTCTCGTTGTGCTCCCGGTTGTTGGTCGCGAAGAGATGTCCGCGCGATCCGTCGCACGTGGCCACGAAGAAGAGGTACCCGTCGGCTGTGTCGGGATCGAACGCGGCTTCGATCGATAGGGTGCTGGGCGAGGCGATCGGCCCGGGTGGCAGGCCGCCGGTCTGATAGCTCTGATAGCCCTGCAGGTCATCGGTCACCGCGAAATCCTGCAGCGCCTCCCCGACTCGGTTCCAGAACACGAACTGGGGCCACTCGCTGATGCCCATGTCGCGCAACTGCATGGTGTCGTTGGCATAGATGACGGTGGGGTCCGCGTTGAGCAGCAGCACGCCGTTGGCCAGGCCGTCCAGCCGGTTCTGGTAGACCCCCGCGATGAGTGCCCGCTCCTCGTCGAGGACAGCCTCACGCTCGACGATGCTGGCCAGCGTGACGACCTCATAGAGGTCGCGGTCCTCCTGTTCAGCGCGCGTGACGAAGGCCTCGTTGGTCGCCTGCCATTCGTCGAGCAACAGTCGCAGCAGGGCTTGGGCGTCGGTCTCGGTATCGAACTCGAAGACGCCGGCGCCAAGGAACCCCTCCAGGCTCTGTCCAGCTGGGATGGCCTCGAGCCATGGATAGTCGGACACCAGCTCGGCTGGTGGATGCTGGGCCAGCTCGTAGAACTCCGCCGGGTCCACCTGGGCAGGCTGTTGGTCCTCCAGCTGGGCCACGTACTGTTCCACCCGCAGACCGTCGCGCAGAGCGAGCGTGACCATGGCGGGTGCCGGTTCTGGCGCCTGGCGGAGGCGGTCGACGATCTCCTGCGGGGTCATCTGAGCGGACAGCGTGAACGTGCCGCTCTGGAGCTGGCTCTCCAGGTCGCGCGTGACGACGATGTACTGGAACACCGCCGGGTCCGAGATGAGTCCCTGATCAGCCAGCGCCCGGGCGATCGCGGTCACCGTCGCGCCGCTCTGCACGATGAACTCGGTCGGCGTCGCGTCGGCATCGGCAGGCGACTCCAGCGCGCTGCCAAGGTCGTCGCGGACCACGTCGGCGACGAACGGGATGCGCAACGATTGCGGGTTGTCACGGGCCATCCCGCGGGCAAAGTCCCGAAAGGCCGGTCCGGCGAAGAGGAAGGCGCCCACCAGCACGACCGCCCCAAGGATGACCAGGAAGATGACGCCGCGCCACACACCCGACTTCCCGCTCGAGCGGGTCGGTCTTCGGCGGGAGTCGATGGAGTGACCGGTCACACCATAAGCGCGTATGTCGCGCCCGCTGTCATCGCGCGGCGGTCGACCCCGACCGGAGGCCGTCACGAAGGCGATCCCGCTCGAGAGTCCAGTTCGGCCTGGAGGATGAGGGCAGCTGCCGCCTGGTCGATCCGGGCGCGGTAAGCCGTACGGGCTCGGCTGCTGGGCGGACCGCCCGCGCTGCCGCGCCTTGGCCTTGGCCCCCTATCGGCTGCCGCCTGACTGGTGAAGCGCTCGTCACGGAGGCCCACCGGCATGTCCAGGCGCTCCCTGAGCGCCTCGACCCACTCGCGAGTGACGGCCGCCTGCGTGCCTTCACCTCCGTCGCCCAGCAGTGGCAAGCCGACGATGAGCTCGGTAGCGCCCGACTCGCTGACGATGCGCGCGATGGACCTTGCATCACGGTCGATGTCGCCCCGGCGCAGGGTGGCCAATGGCCGGATCCGTCCCGTCGCTACCTCGGCCACAGCGACCCCGATGCGTCGCTCCCCCAAGTCCAGACCCAGCAACAGGGCCGGACCGATCTCGACTCCATCGACAGGCATGGGTTCGGATGCTCTCCTTCAGGGCGTGGACCGTTGCGGCTCCAAGATGGCGAGGTCGATGCGCCGCGGGTCATCAGGGACCGCATCGATGAAATCGGGCCACGGCGTGATCTCCACGCTGCCGTAAGCCGCCAGTATGCCGCGCGCCTCGGAAATGGTCCGACCGCGGATGGCCTGGACCATCGGCGCCGGGTCGAGCGGCACGTATCGCTCGCCGGTCACCGAGACGTCGTAGGTGATGACGCCAGCCGCTGCCGAGCCCTCGCCGACCGTGGTCACGACCGAATCCGGTAAGAGCCTGGTGTTGGCGACCAGGGACCCGGTCAGCCTGTCGACAGCCATCTCCGCGACCATGGCCTCGTCAACGCCCAGGACGGTCCCTCGACTCACGACGGCCAGCGAGAAGGTGGTCGCTTCCATGTCCTCGAGCTCGACGGCCGGCCGGTCAGCATCGGCCGGCTCGCGCAGAGCGGTGGCCGGGAAGAGGACCAGGCCGCGCGCCGTGTAGGCCGGGTCGGCGAGGGCCGCCTGGAGCTGCTCGTCCAGGCTCGTCTCCAGCTGGCCGAGCGCATCGTCGTAGTCCTGTCGGACGACGACCGATATTTCCGTGCGAGCTCCGCCAGCCATGGCCGAGGGGTTAGTGACCCTGACCAGCTGGGCCTCGATAGGCCCTGGTAGCTCGCTTATGGACGCCTTTTCGACGTTGCCGGCGCTGCCGCCCTGGACGGCCCGGACGGGCGCGTCCCTGACAGCCGGGCCGGTCGCGAAGGAGGCCACAGGGATGGTCACCGTGCGCGTCGTCTCGAAGGCGATGCCGTCGGCCGTTGCGACGCGCGTGCCCTCCGGGATAGGCACCTCGAAGAGCGTGTTCTCGCTTGTGAACCGAACGGTACCGGTGGCCCGTTCCTCGGTCACTTGGCGACCGGTCGCGGCAAAGGTGCCGTTCGCACTCAGTGGGATGTCGATGCGCTGAGCGGGCACCACCGCCGCCTCGGCATCGGGGATGGCCGCGGCCGGATCGGCGGTCACCCTGACCGACAGAGGGCCAACCTGGCTCGTGGCAGGACGGACCGTGATGCTGACGGTGGGCAGGAACAGGTACGCCGCGTAGAGCGCGCCACCCATCAGACCGATGAGCAAGGCAAGGCGCGCCGCCAGCCCCAGCCGGGCGCGCGCGCGGTGCCGGGTCGGCCTCCCCGTGGTCAGCTCGCCAGCACGTGCTCCGACCGGCACCGATGAGGGCTCGCGGAGCACCGTCGCCGAACTGGACGTGACGAAGCCGGCGCCGGCGCTGGAACGAGGCGCGATCCGGACCGGCGCCGCGGCCGCCTCCTCATGAAGCGCGACCGCGCCCAGATCAGCGCCCACACCGGCGACACTCTGTGCCGCCTTCGCATCCTCCACACTCGCGTAGGCGGGCATGCCCGCCGAGACGGCCAGCGAACGCGCGCCTGCCTCGGCGCTGACCAGGACGACCGTCACGCCGCGCGCCTGACCCTCCCGTTCGAGCAACCGGAAGTTGATACGACTGGTGGCGATGCGCGACCCTCGCGGCAGCACCATCAGGAAATGACCGTCCTCGGCATTGCGCAGCCGGGCGACCGCGACCGTGATCTCGTCGTCGACGTCAAGGTAGGCGACGGTCATCGCTGCGCTAGACGCGCATCACCCGGAGTACCCGGCGCAGTGCCGCGTCCAGGGGTGCCTCCGGGGCCGCCATCTCGATGGCCTGGTAGGCCAGTCCGAGCGGCGGCACGTCCTGGACATCCACGAGCAGACCCGTGGCATCTTCGATCCCTTCGACCTGACTGGGGTCGATGGTCTCCACGTGAGGCGGCCGCGCGAACGGCAGGTCGCGGGCAAGGGACGGCTCGCGGAGTGCCTTCTGAAGTTGAGGCAGACGCGACCCTCCGCCGCAGATGTAGATGCGACCAGGCAACAGGGCCGCCCGACCGAACTCCTCGAGGATCAACTCGATGCCGGCCGACCAGACGGCGACATCCTCGGCGATGATGGCGGCGACTTCCTCATGCCGGTCCACGGTGAGCCCCTTGGCGAAGTCGATCTTGACCTCCTCCGCCCGCGCGAATGGCAGCTCCAGGCGGTCCGCCAGTGACCGGGTGAAGGCTCGACCACCGAGGGCGAACATGCGCGTCCCCTCCACTCCGCCATTCCGGACCAGGGCAACGTCCGTGGTACCGCCGCCCACGTCGATGAAGAGTGCTCCTGCCTGTTGGACCACCTCTCCGCCAAGGCAGCGGGCGACCGCATATGGCTCGGCCACGATCGCCAGGAGCTCCAGGTCCAGCTCGCTCGCAACGCTCTGTAGCGCTCCCAGGTGCATCAGCGGCGCGAACGCATTGAAGATGCTGATGCGGACATGGCGACCCCTGAAGCCGACCGGCTGAGTGACCTGGTAGCCATCGATGGTCGCGCCGGTGACCGCAGCATGGACGAGCCTGATGTCCACGTTGGAGAGCCCGGTCTCCCAGGTGATGGCACGTTCGGCGTCATGCAGCGCTGCTCGCTGGAGGGTATCGATGAGCTTCTGGAGTTCCTGCTGGCTGATCGGATGGTCGGGTCGCTTGCGCTCCTGGTCGTGGCTGATGGTGAAACCCTTGACCAGCTCGCCAGCGATGCCGATGACCACCTGGCTGGACCGAAAGCCAGCCATCTCCTCGGCTTCCTGGAGGGCGACCTGGCAGTTGTCGACGACCGCGCCGATATCGGCGACCGTACCCGATTGCATATGCGCCAGGCCCTGACGCCGCCGTCCCACGCCCCGCACCACACCCTGGTTATCGGCGCCGATATCGAAGACGAGGGCCTTGGCGAACTCGGTCCCGATGTCCAGGGCTGTGCAGGCCCCCAGCGAGTCCCGGTCCTGACGATCCAGGAAACGGCGCCAGAAGGCCACCTATCTTCAGCTGCCGCCGAGTTGCTCGGCCAGTGCCTGGCGGATGGCTTCGAGTGCACTGGGCAGGCGATCCCTGCGGGTGCCGCGCGCCTGGGCCATCTCTGGCCGTCCCCCACCGCGTCCTTCGAAGACGGGCGCCCCGCTCCCCACGAGCTGGCCGGCCGAGATGCCGCGCGCCACCAGGTCGTCGCTGACCGTCACGAACAGCTGCGGCTCGTCAGCTTCCAGGGCCAGCGCGATGACGCCCTGGCCTAGGACGCCGCGTACGTCACGGGCATAGCCTTTCAGCTCATCCATCGAATCGAAGGGCGCCGCATAGGCGACGAAGCGGGTGCCGTCCATCGACTCGGCGGTGGAGACCAGCTCAGCTGGTCGGATGGCTGGGCTGGCACCCCTCTTCACGCGCCGCTCGAGTTCACGGACACGCTCCTGCAGCTCCCCGATGCGCCCCGGCAATGCATCCCGATCGCGCGCGCCTGCCGCGGCCGTGGCGCGTTCGAGCAGGTCGAAGCGTTCCTGGACCAGCCTCTCGGCAGCCTCACCGGTGATCGCCTCGATGCGTCGCATGCCGGTCCCGATGGAGCGCTCGGCGACGATGAAGAAGCCGCCGATCTGGCCGGTGGCGTGGCAATGCGTGCCGCCACACAGCTCGCGGCTGTAGCCATCGACCGTGATGACGCGCACCCTTTCGCCATACTTCTCGTCGAAGAAGGCGTCCGCGCCAGCGTCCACCGCCTGCTGCATGGTCATCAGCGCAGGCGCCACCCGACGGTCATCGCGGATCACGCGGCGGACCTCACCTTCGATGGCTCGCCGCTCCTGGTCGGTCAGCGGACGGTCGGCCGGGTAGTCGAAGCGAAGGTAGTCGGGCGTCACCAGCGACCCGGCCTGGCGGGCCTGCTCGCCGATCGTGTTACGCAGGGCCCGGTGTACCAGATGCGTCCCGGTGTGGTTACGCATCGTGCTCGCCCGACGGTCGATATCCACTTCAGCGCTGATCGACTGGCCGATCCTGAGCGCGCCATGGAGTGTGCCATGGTGGACGATCAGGCCGCCCACCGGTCGCTGTGTGTCGCGCACCGTGAACAGGATCTCCCCGCCAGCCGCGGAGCGCAGCACGCCCCGGTCACCGATCTGCCCGCCGCCTTCGGCATAGAAGGGGGTCTTGTCCAGCACTATGGCCGCCTCCGCCGCGGCCATCGCACGCAGCTCGACCTCCGGTCTCGCCTCCAGTTCCTGGTACTCGGTCGAGTCGCGCACGATGGCAGCCACCGTGGCCTGCGCCGATGTCGTCTCGTAGCCGACGAAGTCACTGTCGCCGGTACGTCGGGCGATGGCGTCGAAGGTAGCGGTCATCTCCGCCTGGCGGGCGAGGTCGGCCCGCTTGCCTGTCCGACTGCGCTGGCGCTGTTCACCCAGGGCGCGGTCGAAGCCGCCATGGTCGACGCGGACTCCGTATTCCGCGGCCAGCTCGATGGTCAGATCTATGGGGAAGCCGTAGGTGTCGTGGAGCCGGAATGCGACATCGGTCGGCAGCATCGGGGCATCGTCGGGCACCACCTCCGGCCGCCGGCCGACGACCCGCTGGGCAGACGTCAGGGCGATGAGCGCCTCCTCCAGTTGGACCGTGCCGGCATCCAGTGTCCGGGCGAAGGCGGTCTCCTCGCGGGCCAGCGCGCCCAGGATGATCTGGCGACGCTCGGTCAGGATCGGATAGGCGCTCTGCATCGTGTCGATGACGGCCTTGGCCGCCTCGGCCAGGAATGGTTCGGCGCGGCCAAGGAGCCGGCCGTGCCGGACGGCCCGCCTGATGATGCGCCGGCAGACGTAGCCTCGACCCTCGTTCGCCGGCAACACGCCATCGGCGATGAGGAAGGTCGCCGCACGCGAGTGATCGGCGATGACCTGGTAGCTGAACCGCTCAGCCTCGAACGCGTCGGGATCGTGGCTGAGCAGATCGCGCATCCGCTGGTGGATGGGCGTGAACAGATCGGTGTCGTAGTTGGTGGCGACCTGCTGGATGACGCTCGCCAGGCGCTCCAGGCTCATGCCCGTGTCGACGCTCGTGAACGGCAGCGGTACCCGCACACCTTCCGCCTGCTGGTCGAACTCCATGAAGACCAGATTCCAGATCTCCAGCCAGCGTGGACAAGTCTCGGAGTGGTCGGGGACGCAGTGGGGACCCTCGCTCAACCACGCCCCACGGTCGAAGTGGATCTCCGAGCACGGGCCGCACGGACCCGTGTCGGCCATCCGCCAGAAGTTCTTGTCGTCGCCGCGATCGACATCCCCCCACCGGGCCATCCGCTCGGGTGGTAGCCCGATCTCGTCGCGCCACACAGCGAAAGCTTCGTCGTCGTCAGTGTAGGTGGTGGCCGCCAATCGTTCCCCCGGGATGCCGTACACCTTGGTCAGCAGCTCCCACGCCCAGCGGATGGCCTCGCGCTTGAAATAGTCGCCGAAGCTCCAGTTGCCCAACATCTCGAAGAAGGTGTTGTGCCGTGATGAACGGCCGACCTCCTCGAAGTCGTTGTGCTTGCCGGCGACACGCAGGACGCGCTGCACATCGACGGCGCGCCTGTACGAGCGCGTCTCCACGCCGCGCAGGACGTCCTTGAACTGGACCATCCCGGAATTGGTGAAGAGGAGGGTCTGGTCGCCCGGTGGCACCAGGCTGGCGCCCGGCACGACGGTATGGCCGCGCTCCTCGAAGAAGTCCAGGAAGAGCTGGCGTATCTCTGAGGCAGGCCGATACGCGATGCGCGGGTCAGGCTGCGAGCCTGGTGTCGATGACGGCATGTCGTCGAGTTTAGCGAACGCGTCCGGGCGGCTCGACCGACCGCCTCAGAGGTCGGCGGCGGCCTCCTCCTCGCGGCTCATCCGTCGCCGCAGGCGGTCGGCACCGGAGACGAGCCCGCCACCGACCGTCTGCACGGTCCGCCGAGCTCCTTCCATGACATCGGCCGGACCACGCACGATGGAGACGGCCGCGTCGATTCCCTCGCGTGCTCGGGCCAGCGTCAGCTGGGTCTCGTCGGCGATGGCATCGACGCGCTCCAGCCGCGCCGTCAGCTCTGCCATCGAGCGTTCGGCCGCCTCGCCGGTCGTCCTCAGCTGACGCAACGTCGGTGCCAGTTCCGTGTCCAGCGACTCCGACAGGCGCCTCATATCCTGAGCCATGCGCATGACCGACCGACCGATGAGCAGCGCGGCGACGGCCACCGCGATGGCCGCCAGCGCGATGACCAGATAGAACGTCTCCGCCGTCATCGATCCCTCCCGTCGTTCAACGACTCGTGCGAGTCGGCCCGAGGGTAGCCGTCACGCCGACTATCACGATGCCCAGCCAGGCCAGCCCGGAAGCCCAGGCGAGGGAGAAATCACCCAGGCGAACGGGATCGCCGAGCCGCGCGCCGAGCGCCTCGCCGGCGAACGCTCCCAGGATGGCAGCCACCAGGACGAGCGGCAGGCGGGCACCCATCACTCCCCTGATCAGCACGTACAGCGCAGTGTGGAAGATGCCCACCACGACTGCCAGGATCGGTGCCGGGCCGATGGGCGGCAGTTCCATCCCCTCAGCGCGGCTTCAGCCAGCCGCGATGCGTCCCCCGCCAAGGACCTCCTCGCCGCGATAGAGGACGGCAGCCTGTCCCGGCGCCGGCGCCCAGGCCGGTCGATCGAGATCGACCTGCCACCCGCCGGCCGCAGCGGCATCGCGCTGGACGAGACCTGGCACGCGCTCGGCTCGATGACGGATGCGGACCTCAGCTCGGAACGACGATGAGCTGGGCGCGGACCCGGTCACGAACGAGACCGACTCCAGCCCGAACGATCGCCGCTGCAGATCCTCCCGGCGACCGAGGGTGACGACGTTGGCAGGCGCGTCGATGGCGGTCACGTAGCGGCGCTCGCCCAACGCCACACCCAGGCCATGGCGCTGACCGACGGTGTAGGCAGCGGCGCCGCTGTGCTGCCCTACCTCCACACCCGAGGCGTCCATCAGCCGCCCCGGCTCGCCCTGCCAGCCAGCACGCTCGCGCAGTGCCTGGCGGTAGTCGCCCTGGGGCACGAAACAGATGCCCTGGCTCTCGTCCTTGGCGGCGGTGACGAGCCCGAGCGCAGCGGCGACCTGGCGCACCTCCGGCTTGGTCATCTCGCCCAGCGGGAAGCGCACGTGGGCCAACTGGTCCTGACGCAGGCCGTACAGGAAGTAGCTCTGATCCTTGGCCGCGTCCGCGGCCGCCAACAGCCGGTAGCGCACGCCTGTCGGCCGGCTCGCGTCAGGCACCGATACCACGCGGGCATAGTGGCCGGTGGCGACCGCGTCGCAGTCGTACAGCCGGCGTGCCCTTCCCAGCAGAGCGCCGAACTTGACGTAAGTGTTGCAGTCGACGCACGGGCTTGGCGTGCGCCCGTCCACGTAAGCGTCCATGAACGGCGTCATCACCCCGGCTGCGAACTCCCGCTCCAGGTTGAGCACATAGAACGGGATGTCCAGTTGCGCCGCCACCCGCCGCGCGTCATCGGCCGCGTCAAGCGAACAGCAGCTCCGCTTGGCCTCGCTGTAGGCATCGGCAGCGTCGTGGAGGCGCATCCAGACACCCACCGCGTCGGCCCCTGAGTCGCGCACGAGCGCCGCCGCGACCGACGAGTCGACACCTCCGGACATGGCCACCAGGATCCGTTCCTGGCTCATGGTCTGTAGCTCGCCGCGCGGCTCCGCGATAGTGCTCCGGCCATCAGCGTCCCGCCGAGCGTGACGGCGGCGGCGATGGCGGAGTAGATGACCCAGCCGAGCAGCATGATGTCGCCTTCGGGTCGCGGATCCAGGGAGACGACGATGGCCCAGGCCGAAGCTGACCCGGCGAAAGTCCCCACGGCAGCGGTCACTACGGTCGACCTCCTCGGCCACTGCAGGCCGACCATGAAGGCGACCCCCAGGATGATGACTGGGGCCGCCTCGAAAGGAAGGAACGGCAGGTCGAAGAGTCGCAGGCCCAGGATCGCGGCGACGGTCATCGTCGCCCAGATGGCCAGGAACGCAGCCATCAGACCGGCACCTGCTGGCCCAGCGGGTCGGCCGCCATGGCGTCCGCGCCGGCGCGCATACGAGCCATGGTCCGCGGGATGACCTCGACGGCCCGCTCCACCTCCGCCTCGGTGGTCTGGCGACCCAGGCTCATGCGCACAGCGCCGAGCGCCTCCTCCTCGGGATAGCCCAGCGCGGTCAGGACATGCGACGGTTCGGGCGAGCCGGTGGTACACGCCGACCCGGTGGAGGCACAGATGCCGTCGAGGTCCAAGGCCAGGGTGATGGACACTCCGTCGGCATCACGACAGATGACCGACAGGTGCCCAGGCAGCCGCTCGCGCGGGTGTCCCGTGAGCTCCACACCCGGGACCGCCAGGATGGCGTCGCGCAGTCGATCGCGCAGGCGACGCAGGCGCCTCACCTCTGCGGTCCGCTCGCGGGTGCACAGATCGAATGCGGCGGCCAGACCGACCGCGCCGGCCACATCCTCCGTGCCGGCGCGTCGATAGCGCTCCTGCGAGCCTCCCTGCGTCTGCGGCAGGATGGTCGTGCCGTGGCGCATCCAGAGAGCGCCGGTGCCCTTGGGACCCTCGAACTTGTGAGCGCCGATGGAGACCATGTCGACCCCGAGCGTCGCGACATCGATGGGCAGGTAGGGCGCTGCCTGCACCGCGTCCAGATGGACGAGGATCCGTGGATGCTGGCGCACCCGGTCGATGATCTCGGCGATGGGCTGGATCGTACCGACCTCGTTGTTGGCGAGCATCAAGGTCACCAGGATGGTCCGGTCCGTGATGGCCCCGGCGACGGCGTCCGGGTCGACCCGCCCGTACCGATCGACCGGCAGGACGACGGCCTCGAATCCGAACCGCTCCAGATGCTGGACGGCATGGAGCGCCGCGTGATGCTCCACGGCCGTGGTGATGATCTGATTCCCGTGCGCCTTACTGGCCCAGGCTGCACCCTTGATAGCCAGGTTGATGGCCTCGGTGCCGCCGCTGGTGAAGACCACCTCGCGCGGCGCCCCGTTCAGGATGCGTGCGACCGTCTCGTGTGCCTCGTCCAGGGCGGCTTTTGCCTTACGGCCGGCGGCATGGGCTGACGAAGGGTTGCCGAAGATCTCGGTCAGGAAGGGCAACATCGCGTCGAGGGCTTCGCGACGCAGGGGTGTCGTGGCGGCGTGGTCGAGGTAGATCATCTCGACCGATCGTACACCGTGCCTTGGGCCGGAGGACCGGACGGCTCGGCGGTCAGTCGGCGATGCTCTCGCGTTCTCCCGCCCGACGGACATCTTCGTCGCGGCCGCGTTCGCGCCGGCGGTCATGCATCGGCAGCGTGCGCTTGCGCAGCCGGATGGAGGTCGGCGTCACCTCGACCAGCTCGTCCGCCGCGATCGCCTCTATCGCTGACTCGAGGGTCATCGGCGGTGGCGGCACCAGGCGCAGCGCCTCATCGTGACTGTGAGTGCGGATGTTGGTCAGCTTCTTCTCCTTGGTCGGATTGACGTCCATATCACCCGGTCGGGAGTTCTCGCCCACGATCATGCCCTCGTAGACCGGCACCCCCGCACCCACGAACATGGTCGCTCGCTCCTGGAGATTGAAGAGTCCATACGCGTTCGACTCACCGGTCCGGTCGCTTACCAGCACACCGTTGGTGCGGTGTTCCACCTCGCCGGCCCATGGCCCGTAGCCCTCGCCTATCTGGTGCAGCAGGCCGGTGCCGCGGGTCTCGGTCAGGAACTGCCCGCGGAACCCGACCAGGCCGCGCGTCGGCATGACCGCCTCCATCCGCAACCGGCCGTCCGTGTCGGTGGTGATCTGCTCCACACGCGCCTTGCGCGCGGCGATGGACTGGCTGATGGCACCCACATGCTCAGGCGGGATGTCGATGGTCACCCGCTCGTATGGCTCGTGGACCTGCCCATCGATCTCCCGCAGCAGGACCTCAGGACGCGATACCTGGAGCTCGAATCCCTCCCGGCGCATCTGCTCGATGAGCACGGCCAGCTGCAGCTCGCCCCGGCCGCGCACCTCGAACGTGTCGGGCGACGGGGTGGCCAGCACCTCGATGGCCACGTTGCCCAGTACCTCGCGGTCCAGGCGGGCCTTGATCTGGCGGCTCGTCAGGAGCCTGCCGTCCCGTCCTGACAGGGGCGATGTATTCACCCCGAACGTCATCCGCAGGGTCGGCTCGTCCACGGTCAGACGGGGCAGCGGCCGCGGGTCGGCCGGTTCGGTGATGGTGTCCCCGATGGTCACCTCGGGCAGGCCGGCGACCGACACGATCTCACCCGGGCCAGCTTCCTGGATCTGACGCTGTTCGATGCCGTATGCCGTGGTCAGGCTCGTGACCGTGCCGCTCAGGCTGACGACCCGACCCGGCTCCACGCTCCCGTCGACCGCCTCCTCCTCTGCGCGGATGACCACGATGCGTTGAGCCATGGAGATCGAACCCTGCCGTATCCGGCCGACCGCCAGCCGGCCCAGGTAGTCGTTGGCGGCCAGGTTGGTGACCAGCAGTTGGAGCGGGTGATCGCGCTGGTAGGTCGGCGGCGGGGTGTGCTTGACGAGCAGGTCGAGGAGCGGCCGCAGATCGACCCCGGGCACATCGAGATCGACCGTCGCGGTGCCCTCGCGGGCGTTGGTGTACACGATGGGGAAGTCGATCTGGCGGTCGTCCGCCCCAAGGTCGATGAACAGCTCGTATACGGCGTCGACGACCTCTGCCGCCCGGGCATCCGAGCGGTCGATCTTGTTGATGGCCACCACCACCGGCAGGTGGCGGGCCATGGCCTTGGACAGGACATAGCGTGTCTGCGGCAGCGGGCCTTCTGCGGCGTCCACGAGAAGCAGCACCGAGTCGACCATCAGCAGGGTGCGCTCGACCTCTCCGCCGAAGTCTGCGTGGCCGGGTGTATCGACGATGTTGAGGCGGACAGCACCATGCTGGACACTGGTCTGCTTGGCCAGGATGGTGATGCCCTTCTCACGCTCCAGGTCCATCGAATCCATGACCCGCTCGGCGACCACCTGGTTGGCGCGGAAGGCGCCGGTCTGGCGCAGCATGGCGTCGACCAGAGTGGTCTTGCCGTGGTCGACATGGGCGACGATGGCCAGATCGCGCAGGTCATCGCGCGCGGCGCTGAGCGTGGTCGGTCGGAGAGCGGTACCCATGGGAGTTGGCATGGTCCCATACCAGCCGACTTGCCGGCGTATCCTCGACCGGCCATGACCGTCGCCGCGTTGATCCTGGCCGCCACGCCGGAGTCGGCACTGGCCGACGCCGCCGGCCGACCGGCCGTCAGGCGCATCGCGGAGGTCGCCTGGGCGGGCGGCGCGGTCCCGCTCATCGTCATCGCCTTCGACGCTGACGGTCGGGTCGGGTCGGCGCTGGCTGGATCGGAGGCGAAGCTCGTCGAACCGGCGGCTGCGGGGTCAGGTCCAGCCGGTCACATCGTCCAAGGCATGGGTGCCGCGCGCGAGAGCATCGGCGAGACGGACGCTGTGCTCATCTGGCCGGCTCGGATGACCTGGGTGGATGCGGAGACGGTCACCTCGCTGCTCCAGGCTCACGGCCTGGAACCGTCGGCGGTGGTGCGACCGACCTGGCAGGGACACGCCGGATGGCCAGCCCTGGTACCGCTGGAGCACGCCGGCACGTTGTCCAGGGCGAGCCGTGATCTGCTACCCGATGCGCTGCTCGACGACCTCGTCGT